>CALVPR010000013.1 GCA_944351765.1 uncultured Bacilli bacterium | reverse complement strand
GGAAGAACATCAAGATTACTTATGAATTTAGATTTAATGAATAGTGGATATAATCCTGTAATTATAAAGAAAGAATCAAGATTAAAATATTATGAAGCGTTAGATAAGGCACATATGACTGGTAATTATACAGATTTTGTTAAATTAATTACTACATTAGAAGTTGAAATTCTAAAAAAATATTTAGAGTTATTGTAGGAGGTAAAAGCTATGTTGAATATTTCAGGAAATACTGAAAATGTTGAAAAAAAAGATATTATTGAAAGTATAATAAATATATTTAATGAAAAAGAAGATATATATGGTGATGCCTATATTGGATATCCATTATATTCAATCGAATATACTAGTGATCAATTAATATGTGATCTAGCAATTGTATCTAATTATGGTTTTTTTGTTATTAATATTATTGATACAGAAATACTAAATTATGGTAAAATTCAAGATGAGCTTTATAATAAAATTGAGTCTAAATTGAAAAGGTGTAGTTTTTTAGTTAAAAGAAGACAACTTTCTTTCTCAATAAATGTTTGTTCTTATTCATTAATTGAAATGGAAAAGATTGATGATTATCCTATATTTATTAGTATCGAAGATATAAATAAATATATTAATGATACTTTAGAAAATATTGATAATCAAAAGGTTGATATGATTTCATCGGGATTACAAGAAGCACAAGGACTAAATAAGAAAAATTATCATGAAAACGCTCGTGATGGTTCAAAAGCGTTATTAATTGATGAAATGAATGATATTATTGAAAAACATGATTGTAATCAAATGAATGCAATAATGGAAGATCCAATTGGTATACAAAGAATTAGAGGAATGGCTGGTTCAGGTAAAACCGTTGTATTAGCAAGAAAAGCTGTTGAATTACATACTGTTCATCCTGAATGGACTATTGTTGTTACATATTACACTAGAACTTTAAAGAATCAATTATATAATTTAATTGATAAGTTTTATATGACTAGAAACGATGGTAGACATCCAGATTTCAATAAGTTGAAAATAATGCATGCATGGGGATCTTCATCATCTGATGGATTATATTACGATATATGTAAAAATATGGAAATTCAATCATATACTTTTTATCAAGCCAAGAGAAAATATCCTCTTGCAAGCAGACCTTTTGATTTGTTATGTGCTGAGGTGTTAGACTGTGGAAAAGAATTTGTTAAGCTATATGATTGTATATTAATAGATGAAGCTCAGGATTTTAATGATTCATTTTTGAAATTGTGCTGCAAAGTGTTGGGAAGCGAAAATAGATTAGTCTATGCCTATGATGAGTTACAACGATTGAATGAATTATCTATGGATTCTCCAGAAAAAATATTTGGGTTTAATATTAGTAAAGATACACCATTGGTAACTTGTTATAGAAATCAGTCAAGAGTTATTGTTACAGCCCATGCATTAGGTATGGGACTATATAGAGAAGAAGGTATGATACAAATACCAAATTCTACTGATGTTTGGCAGAGCATTGGTTATAAAAATGATGAAAATATAGTTGAAGGATTGCCAGTTACTTTATATAGAGATAGAAGTACTAGTCCAGATTTTTTAAATGCTGATCCTAACGATTTGATAAAAATTGAGAAATTTGATGATTCAGATCAAGTTTATAATAAACTGCTTCAATCAATAAAAGCCAATATTGTCAATGATAGTTTAAATCCCAATGATATAATGATTATTGATTTAGATGGTATTAATGCATCTAATAATTTATCTAAAATTCAGTTGTTGATAAATTCTAATTTCGATGAGTATGGAGATATACATATTCATCAAGCTGGTTCTACAAATCCTGAAGATTTTTTTAGAAATGATTCAATAGTATATAGTACAATTTTTAGAGCAAAAGGAAATGAGGCATATTATGTATATATATTGAATGCTCAGCGTTGTATAGAAACTTTAAGCAGAACAAAAGATAGAAATGCCCTTTTCACTGCAATTACTCGTAGTAAAGGATGGGTAAGAGTTTATGGTTATGGAAGTTCAATGGAAAAACTATGTTTTGAATTCGATAAAGTTAAAGAAAATGATTATAAATTATTTTTTAAAAAATATCCTACTGAAGAAGATAGAAAAAAAATGGTAATATTGAATAAGGATATTAGTAAAGATGACTCTGAGGCCTTAACAAATACTAAAAAATATATTGATGAAAATCAAGGTAATATGGAAATACTTTTAAAAGAATTATTTGGAGAGGAATACAAGCGCAGGCTAAGGGATTTTGTAGTAGATGATGAACAGTAATAATAAAAAATTTCTTCAAAAGTTTTCGAAGGATTATAATAATATAATTAAAGAACTTTATGAAAAAAATATGATTAGAGATTCAAAGATGCACTCTGTTTTAGAAAATGATAAGATAGTCGAAATTTCTCGTAGTGGTAGAGAAAATGAATCAAATATTTTATATGATAAACATTTACCTATAGAAAAAGTTATGGACACGCTACTTGAAAGGAAGGAATATAATATACTTTTATATGATAGAAGTATAATTCAATATGAATTTATAATTGAGGATGGTAAAATAATTAAAGAACGATTGATCTTTCTAAAAAAGCACAATTATTTATGGTCAAAAGAAGAAATTATAGATAAAGACATGTATAATTTTGAAATAGATTGGTTTGAAGAAGAACTTGGCATACCAGTAGTAATACGTGTTGATTATGATATAAATAATCATATTGATATTGTTCACCCAATAACACATATGACAATAAGCAACTATGATGAGTGTAGAATTCCAATGATGGGGTCTCTTTCTCTTTATAATTTTATTAATTTCATATTAAATTTTTTCTATAATGACTCTCTTAATTTTAAATCAAACTTTGAAGAAAACGATATTACTATAACAGAAAATGAGAAAAAAAGAGTACATTTTGAATGGATGTAGTAGTTACACTTTGACCATCGCGAGGTGGTACCGGTGCTGAAGTAATTTATGCACTTAGAAATACTGATACTCTTGCTAAAAAAGTATTAGAGTCTATTGGAGCAGAAGGTCAATCAACTAGAAAATATTATCAAAGAAGATTACCTTCTGATACTAGTAAAGATTATTATTTTATTCATAGAAATACTGGTAAAACAGAACCAATAATAGTAGAATATGGCTTTATAGATGATAGTAATGCTAATGTACAATTTTTAAAAGAAAATTATCAAAGATTAGCAGAAGCAGTAATTAGAGCAGTTGCAGATTATAAAGGATTTAAATATGTACCACCAGAAGGATTTGTTAGTAATTCCTATACAGTGCAAAAAGGAGATACACTATATGGAATAGCAAACAAATTAGGTACTACTGTAGACGAACTAAAGAAATTAAATAATTTAACTAGTAATACACTAAGTGTTGGTCAACTACTAAAAATACCTGAAAAATATGTTCAAGATGATGAAAAAAATATATATGTAGTTAAAAAAGGAGATAGTTTGTATTCAATAGCAAGAGATAATAATACAACAGTAAATGAATTAAAAACAATTAATAACTTAACAAGTGATACATTAACAATAGGTCAAACACTATTACTACCTAGTGCTACAGTAACTGCAGATACTTATACAGTACAAAAAGGGGATACATTATATGGAATAGCAAATAAATTAGGAACCACAGTATCTGAATTAAAAAGTGCAAATAACTTAACAAGTGACGTTTTATCTATAGGTCAAGTGTTAAAAGTACCAAATAGTAATCAGGGAGAAACTAGTAATACAATTACATATACAGTAAAAAGTGGAGATAGTCTATATTCTATTGCTAAAAACTATGATGTTACAGTAGATGCTATTAAAAAAGAAAACAATTTAACAAGTAACTTACTTAGTATAGGTCAAGTATTAAAAATACCTACTACTTCTGTAACAGAAACTACTTACGTTGTAAAAAGTGGAGATAATTTATATTCAATAGCTAGAAAATTTAATACAACCGTAGATAATTTAAAAAAGTTAAATAATTTAACAAGTAACTTACTTAGTATAGGCCAAATTTTAATAATAGAATAAAGTGAATTTTAAACACTTTATTTTTTTATAGGAAAAAATATGATATACTGAAAAAAAGATATTATTAATTTTATGGCAGATTATGGTGTGCACATTAAAATAATTTTAATAATTAAAAAAGTTAATGTTATATAATAAAAATATAATTCATAACAATTAAGTTATATTTATATATTTAAGTAAAGGATTGATATTATGAAGATATTATTAATAAATCATTTTCCATTAGAAGGATCAGGGAGTGGAATATATACAAAAAATATTGCTACTAGTTTAACAAAAAAGGGTCATCAAGTATGTATAATAATGCCAGAAAATAGAAAGATAAAAGAAATAGAAAAAATAAAACTACATCCAGTATATTTTAAAGATAAAGAAGAAATAATTAATCAATTATTATTTAATTTTCCTTGTTTCACAACTCATCCATATAGTAATAAAACTTTTTATGATTTAACAAATAATGAATTAGAGCAATATAAACAAAAATTTATTGAAGCAATTAAGGATGAAGTAGATACATTTAATCCTGATATAATTCATTCTAATCATATTTGGATATTATCTAGTATTGCTGCAAATTTTGACAAACCATTAATTGTTACAATGCATGGAACTGACTTAATAGGATATAATAAAACAAAAAAATATGATAAAGAGATATTAAATGTTTTATCTAATGCAAAAAAAATTATTACTGTATCAAAAGATAATTATAGGTTGTTAAATACGGTGTTTCCTAATGTATCTAATAAAACAGTATTGATCCCTAACGGCTATAATGACAAAGTTTTCTTTTTACAAACATATAATAAAGAAGAAGTATTAAAAGAATTAAAAATAAATAAAAAATATAACAAAATAATTACTTATGTTGGAAAACTTGTTGAAGTAAAAGGAATAGATATATTATTAAAGGCGGCCACTCTATATCAAAGAGAAGATATTTTAACTTTAATTGCAGGAGAAGGTGTTTTATTAGAAAGTTTACAAAAAATGGCCAAAGAATTAAAACTTAAAAATGTAGAATTTATAGGGAATCAAACCCAAGAAAATTTAAGAAAAATATATAATATAAGTGATGTAGTTGTTGTCCCTTCTCGAAGTGAAGCATTTGGTCTTGTAATAATAGAGTCTCTTGCATGTGGAACACCAGTAATAGGTAGTAATGTTGGGGGTATACCTGATATAATAACTCCTAAAACAGGTATATTATTTGATAAAAATGATTATATAGGATTAGCTCAAAACATTTTAAATATTATTAATAATAAACTGATTTTCGATAGTAAATTTATTGCGCAAAGCACTAAAGATAAATATTCTCAAGATAAAATAATAGATAATGTTATTGATGTTTACAAAAAATTAAAAAATAGATAACTGGTAAAAAGTTATCTACTTTTTTTTCTTAAATTACTATTATCATCTTTAGTAAACTGATTAATTAATTCATTGACTTTGCTTAAAGCACTTAAATATTCATCTTTTGCTCTTTCATCATAAGGTAGTAAATAAGTAATTAAACTAAGTCTATTATCTATAGCAATAAACCAATCTTTATTACCTACAATAAAGCGATAACTACTAGCATCTATTCCTTGATAATTATCTTTTAGAGCTCTTTTCATTTCATCATTTACAGGCAAACAATCTATATATGAATAAGCAATATTATTTACAAAAATATTTATTCTTTCTTTGTCATATTCTTTTAAAACATTATATTTAAATACAGGATTTCTATTTTGATAAAATTTATCATCTGATACATAGTAAATTGAACCATTATAACTACTAGCTTTATATAAAAAGTAATTTTGAATTTCTTTTTTGTTGTAATCAGTATAAACACCTTCATCTATAGGTAAATATTCTTGTAGTTCAAACTTTTCATATTTACTATGACTCATATAATCAAAAATATGTAAATCAGTAATTGTAACTGCTTCGATATTACTATAATGTTCTCTATCAGAAATAATTGACTTTTCACATACTTCTTTAGCAAATTGTTCTAATGCTTGTAAACATTCAGGTAATATATTTTCATCTGGTTTAGGATCTATACCATTACAATGAATAGTATTACCACTTCTTACAAAAGGACATACATAAATGTTATTTTGACTATCATATAAATACACAATAACTCCATTTTTATTAGTTAAACAGTATTTTAAAAAGTCCCCTCCTAAAGCACCAATTTTTAAACAATTATCAGCATCTATTCCAGCGGTTAGTAAATAGTCAGCATCAAATGGCGCAACTTTATATTTAATATTATCACATAGCCCTTTAATACTAGGAATAGTAGAATAAACTTTATGTTTTCTTTCTCTATGTAATTCGAAAACTTCTCTTATTACTTCTGTTTCAGGAATTGTGCAATAGTCTTTAGATTTAATTATTTTAGATAAAGTTGCTAATGTAATATCTTGCAAATCAGGTTTCATATCATATAAATTAACTTTAGAAATATCTATTATATCCAAAATTGAATTTAAAGATAACTTACCATTAGATTTATTAACTGCTAGTTTTATAACGTCAAATTGATTGATAACTTCACTAATTGTATCGTTTAATCCAAATGCTTCATTATTTATAATTAATCTTAATAAGCAATCATTATCTTTTTTAAAATTACCAAGTAAAAATTTTTGTATTTCTAAATTAGGAATGCTTTTTCCTTTTTCATCCAAACAAAATGATGTATGAACATCTCCGAATATTTTTAAAATGTCCTTGGCAGTAATCATGTGTTTAGGATTTTTTCCATTTATGCGTTTTCTAGTCATTTGCATATTAATTTTTTTGTATTCTTGTTCTCTTTTCTTAATAGCTTCAATTAAACGTTCTTTAATATATTCTTCACTTTCTGCAGGAGTTAGTCCTTTAATATGGTCTCTTAATTCCTTCATTATTTTAATTGCTTTTTCTGTATTATTTTCAAATGTAAATGGTAAGAAAAATTCAATATTAACTCTTGCAATGGCTTCAATAGCATCTTGTTCTATTCCATAGTAATAAAACTTATTTTGGTTATTAATTCTAAATTCTCGTCTTAAATCTTTAAAGTCTACTTCATTAATTCGATTAATGGCGCTTTCCGTAATATTTGTAAAGAAGTTATTAATAATTTTAAATGAATTATCAAAGCCAAAAATTGCATATAACTTTAGTGTAGCAATTAATACTTCCTCGTGATTTTTATTCCCTTTTCTTAATAACAAATTTGACAACGTATATATATGTTTAGTATATAATTTTTTTAAAGTATCATAGTTAATAGTATATCCATTTGATAAGGTTATTCTATTTTTTGATTCATCTTTAATATTTACAATTAAATTAAATTTTGCAAGTATAAATAATTCTTTTTCATTAGAAGTTCTAAGTAATGTAAGAGGATTTAATCCATTTTTAATTCTATTTATAAAAAGTTCTGATATATTAATATCATATTTTAATGTGTTAACTAAAAAATCATATAAATATTTATTATTTTTATAAATACTATTTACATTAAAGGCTTGTAAAAAATCAATTTCATTTATAATTTTAGAAAACGTTTCGTAATTAATTTTTTTTAAGTAATTAATAATTAGTTGCTCATATTTTATAATATATTGAGAACTAATTATTAAACGTAAAGTTTGAGTGTCAACTAATTCAAATAAAATTTTTCCATTTGCGTTAGATTTTATATTCATAACTTTATCAAACAGAATTTCGTTTTTTAAAATATGTTTTTTTACCTCAATATTACTTCTTAAAAAGAAAGCTTTAAAAATGTTTTCATTAACATTGAAAAGGGCATTACTATCTATAATGTCTATTAATTCTTGTTCAGTTAATGAGTTAAATAACTTTAAAAAGTCTACTAACGATAATTTATTAATTTCACTTACATTAAACTTCATTGATGCACCTCAATACTATTATAACATTTAATAATAAGATTAACAAACTGTAAAGGTATAAAAATATATAAAACCTTTTAAAATAAGAGAAAAATGACAAATAGATGTCTATTTTGTTGTTAAAAAAAATAAAATATGCTAAAATTGTTATGGTGGTAAAATGGAAGATGTATTAAAGAAAATATACGATTATTCATTAGAGGAAATAATGGGTGATCGTTTTGGAAAATATTCAAAATATATAATTCAAGATAGAGCAATTCCTGATGTTAGAGATGGATTAAAACCCGTTCAAAGAAGAATTTTATTTTCCATGTATAAAGAAAAAAATACTTATGATAAACCATATAAAAAGAGTGCTAGAGCAGTCGGAGATGTTATGGGTAAATATCATCCTCATGGAGATAGCTCAATATATGAAGCAATAGTAAGAATGAGCCAAGATTGGAAAATGAAAGAACCATTTGTGGATATGCAAGGTAATAATGGTAGTATTGATGGGGACTCGGCAGCAGCATCTCGTTATACTGAAGCAAGACTTTCAAAAATAGCAAATGAGATGTTAAAAGATTTAGATAAGAATACCGTTGTAATGGCTCCTAATTATGATGATACATTGTTAGAACCTACTGTACTTCCTAGTAAATTTCCTAACTTACTAGTAAACGGAACAACCGGAATATCGGCAGGTTATGCGACAAATATACCTCCACATAATTTAGTGGAAGTAATTGATGCAACAATATTTAGAATTGATAATCCTAATTCAAGATTAGATACAATTATGAATTATATTAAGGGACCTGATTTTCCAACTGGAGGTATAGCCTGTGGAATAGATGAAATAAAAAAAGCTTATGAAACAGGAAGAGGAAGAATAATAATTAAATCAAAGACAAAAATTGAAAAGAATAAGATTATTATTACCGAGATTCCTTATGAAGTAAATAAAGCTAATCTTGTAAAAAAAATAGACGAAATAAGAATTGATAAAAAAATAGAAGGCATTAGTGAAGTAAGGGATGAATCAGATAAAACAGGACTTCAAATAGCAATTGACTTAAAGAAAGATGCTGATGCTAATACTATATTAAATTATTTATTTAAAAATACAGAATTACAAATATCATATAACTTTAATATGATTACAATTGTAAATAGAAGACCTATGTTACTTGGACTTTTAGGAATACTTGATGCTTATATTGCTCATCAAAAAGAAGTAATGTTTAAAAGAAGTGAGTTTGATTTAGCCCATGCCAAAGCAAGATATCATATTGTTGAAGGACTTATTAAAGCAATTTCAATACTAGACGAAGTTATAAAAACAATTAGAGCTAGTAAAAATAAAGCAGATGCTATTGAAAATTTAGTTATAAAGTATGATTTTACTAATGAACAAGCAGAAGCAATAGTCAATTTACAATTATATCGTTTAACAAATACTGATGTTGTAGTATTAGAAGAAGAATTAACAAATTTAAAGAAAATAATTGCCGCTTTAGAAGAAATCTTAAAAGATCCAGAAAAGTTAAATGCTGTAATAAAAGAAGAAATGCGTAGAATTAAGAAAGAATATGGAACAGAAAGAAAAACACTAATCCAAGATGAAATAGAAGAAATTAAAATAGATAATACAATAATGTTACCAAAAGAAGATGTAATAGTAGTAGTAACCAAAGAAGGATATGTAAAAAGAGTATCACAAAGAAGTTATGCTTCAGCAAACGGTGAAGATACAATGCTAAAAGAAAATGATTATATAGTAGGTATTTATAATATGAATACAATGGATACATTACTTGTATTTACAAATTTAGGAAACTATTTATATATACCAGTATATGAAATAACAGAATGTAAATGGAAAGAACTTGGAAAACATATTAGTAATATAATAAGCATAAGTAGTGGTGAATCTGTAATTAATGCAATGCCAGTATATGACTTTAATGATAATATCTATATAACTACATTTAGTAAAAATGGAATGGTAAAAAGGACTAAATTAGAAGAATTTAAAGTTCAAAGATATTCTAAACCAATTAGTATGATGAAATTAAAAGATGATGACTTGGTAGTAGATGTAAGTTATGATAATAAAAATAATGTCTTTATTGCTACTAAAAATGGATATGGACTTTGGTATAATACTAATGAAATAAGTGTAATTGGGCTAAAAGCCGCCGGAGTTAAATCAATTAATTTAAAAAATGATGAAGTAGTAAGTGGTATTTTATTTGATGATAATGAAGAATATATTTCAATTATAACTGATAAAGGTACAGGCAAGAGATTAAAATTAACAGATTTTGAAAAAGGAAGTAGAGCTAATCGAGGACTTTTACTTATGAAAGAAATAAAAAGTAATCCTAGTAAAATAGTTAAAGTATATATTGCTAATACAAAAAAAGAAATAAATATAATAACTACTAAAGGAATTAAAACTGTAAAATTAAATGAAATGCCAATAATGGATAGATATAGTAATGGGTCTTATGTAGTTAAAGATAAAGTAAGTGATGTCTATATGTTAGAAAATATAAAAGGAAAAGATGATATAGATATATTTAATGATGAAGAAATAGTTATAACTGATAATCAAAATAATAAAACTTCATTAAAAGAAGTAGATGATAGATTTATGACAATCGATGATTTGCTTGACAATATTGAAAAATAGAAACAAATTTATAGTTGTTTCTTTTTTTTGAATATTTAATATAAATAACTACCATAATAAAATGAGAGGAGAAAATATGGCACGTCATAAAGTTGAAATAAGTGGCGTGAATACTTCAAATATCAAAGTTTTAACGAATGAAGAAACAAGTGAATTATTTAAAAAAATGAAAGAAGGAGATCCGTTTGCAAGAGATGATTTAATAAATGGTAATTTAAAATTAGTACTAAGTATAATAAAAAAATTTAATAACAAAGTTGATAATTTAGATGATTTGTTTCAAGTGGGATGTTTAGGACTAGTTAAAGCAATAGATAACTTTGACACATCTTATGATGTAAAACTATCTACTTATGCATGTCCAATGATAATTGGAGAAATTAAAAGGTATTTAAGAGATAATTCTTCACTTAGAATTTCCAGAAGTATTAAAGATATAGCATACAAGACATTAAGACTAAAAGAAGAATTAATGGACAGTAGTGGCAATGAACCATCTAATAAAGAAGTAGCAGACATACTTGGGGTAACAGAATTTGAGGTGACTCAAGCATTAGACTCTTTGAGAGAACCTGTTAGTATGTATGAACCAATTTATAATGATGGAGGAGATACTATCTATTTATTCGATCAAATTGCTAATAAAAAAGAAAATTATGATTTGGATTATAAACTTGCTTTAGATAAAGCATTTAATAATTTAAAAGAAAGAGAAAAACAAATTTTAAATGAAAGATTTATAATAGGAAAAACACAAATGGAATTAGCAAATGAACTTGGTATATCTCAAGCTCAAATATCTAGAATTGAAAAAAATAGTATAGCTAAAATAAAAAAATTAATAAAATAGAAAAAAATAAATATATTATATTAGGTGATGTTTATGCATTTATCAGAATTGCAAACTAAAGAGGTAATAAACATAACATCAGGTAGAAGAGTAGGAATGATAATTGATGTTATAGTAGATTCTGATGGCAAAATAAGAAGCTTTATTTTAGAAGAAAGACGGGGAAGCAGAAAGTTTATGAGTCCTAGAGAAGAACTCGAATTATCATGGAATCAAATAATAAAAATAGGTGATGATATTATTTTAGTAGATACAAGAAATAAGTAAAATGGTATATATATACTATTTTTTTTATGGAAAAAATGATATAATTTATAATAGGAGTTGAGAATATGCTTAAGATAATTATATGTGAAGATAATGTTGTATGTTTAGAAAAAGCAATATCTGCAACACATAAAGCATTAGGTAATTTTGATATAGAATATAAAATTTGTAAGTATTTAAGTTATTGTGATGAAATGCAAAAAGATATAGATGATAAGATAAATAAAAAAATTTATATATTAGATATAGAACTTCCTAATATATCGGGAATACAAATAGCAGATAAAATTAGGACTGATGATTGGGATAGTATAATAATTTTTGTAACATCACATCCAGAATGCAAAAATGATATATTTTATGCAAGATTAATGGCTTATGATTATATCTCTAAATATAGTACATACGATAAAAGACTACAACAAAGTATTGAAAAAGCCGCAAAAATAGTAGGTAAAAAAAGAGTTTTTAGTTATAAGTATAATAGGACAATTTACAGATTAGAACTTGATAATATTTTGTATATCGAAAGAATTAATGGAACAAAAAAATGTATTATATATACGGAAACAGGGCATGAATATGAAATATCGGGAAATATGCAAGATATTTTAGATAAGTTAGATGAATCATTTGTTTTATCCCATAAGTCTTGTATTATTAATATTAATAAAGTTAAATTTGTAGATTATAATAGTAATACTATTACACTTACTAATGGAGAAGTTATAGACAAGTTATCGCATAGAAAAAGAAAATGGTTTGAAAAAAGTTTATTAAATATAAGATAGAGGTGGATGATGAATAGAAAAGGTTTCACTTTAGTAGAATTATTAGGGGCTATAGTAATACTAGCAATAATAGTAGCAATTATTACTCCTTCAGTTATGCGAATATTAAAAAATAGTGATGAGGCTAATTATAACATGATGATAGATAATATAATAACAGGATCTAAAATGTATTATGAAGAATGTAAATATGGTGATATAAAAAATAGTGATGGTAGTAAAAAAATATGTGGTAGCAGTGTAGATTTAACTTTAGGAGATCTTGTTAAGTTAGGATTTGTAACGGGAACTAATGAAGGAAACAAGTTAATTATAAAAGATCCTAAAACAGATAAAGATATTAGTGATTGTAATATAACTATTAATGTAAGTACTGATACAAACACTGGTAAAGTAACATATGAAGTTATAGGAACGTCAAGTGGTAATTGTCCAAATGGTAATCTAGGGAGTACAAATTAATGAAATTAGTGGGAAATACTTGGGATGAAATCTTGGATGAAGAATATCGTAAAGATTACTTTAAAAGATTAGTTTTATATATAAACAAGATATATAAAGAAAAAGTTATATTTCCTCCCAAAAGTAAAATATTAAGGGCATTAGAACTTACTGATTATAATGATGTAAAAGTAGTTATATTAGGACAAGATCCTTATCATGGAGATGGAGAAGCTAATGGATTATCTTTTTCGGTATCACTAGGAATAAAATTGCCACCATCACTAAAAAATATATATAAAGAATTATATAACGACTTAGGAATACCTGTAGCTAATGTTGGAACTTTAGAATGTTGGGCTAAAGAAGGAGTATTACTTTTAAATAGCGTTTTAACAGTAGAAAAAGATAAACCAGCATCACATAAAGATATTGGTTGGGAAACTTTTACCGATGAAATAATAAAAAAAATAAATGAAAAAGATACTCCTGTAGTATTTATTTTATGGGGAAATTTTGCAAGAAGTAAAAAGAAATATATTACAAATCCTAAACACTATATAATAGAGTCACCACATCCATCACCGTTTTCTGCAAATAATGGCTTTTTTGGAAGTAAACCTTTTTCCAAAACAAATGAATTTTTAAAGAAAAATAATTTAAAAGAAATAAATTGGACAGTAAAATAAAAAATAGTGATTTTAATAAGTTATCACTATTTTTCTTCATTATCATCTTCATCAATAAAAAGTAAATATAATTTTATTCCTAATGCATTAGCAATTGAATTAACAACAGCTAAAGAAAAATTATTTCGATAATTTCCTTCAATAGAAATAATGGTAGAATAACTATAAGGAACCAAGTCTGCAAGCTGTTCTTGGGTTAATCCTTTTTGTTTTCTATATTTTTTAATATTTTTACTTACTATTTTATAAATATATTCTTCGTTCTTTCTCTCTGCTCTCATTTGTACCACCTATTTATATTATCTAATAATTTGTAAAAATAATACTACCACACAATGTAATAATGGTGTTATAATTATATTAGTAGAGGTGAATTATGGACAGAGAAGAATTAGATAGATATATATTATCTTTTCTTATATCTTTATTTATATTGGGAATTATTCTACTTATAATCTGTATAATAGTAATGATAATTAATTTTATTAAATAAAATATAATAGTGATAATATGATGAATTTAAAAAGAAGAAAGAAAAAAAATATAGTAAATAAAATATTTATATTAATTATTATTGTAATAGTTATATCTTATTTTATAATTAAAATATTTGATAATAGGGTAAAACCTATTCTTCTTTCATATGCAGAAGCAGAAACTAGAAAATTAACTACTCTAGTTATAAATAAAGCTGTTACTAAACAAATTGCACTTAATATGGATCCAGATAATTTATATGAAATAGAGATTAATAATAATAATGAAATAAATATTGTTAGTTATAATTCTGTTGTTGTTACAAAAATACTTAATTCTATTACTAATTTAGTTCAATTAAATTTAAAAGCAATTGAAGAAGGTAATATTGATTTATTAGAATTACCAGATAATTATAATACTGATAATTTAAAAGAAGGAATAATATATGAAATACCTTTTGGGGCTATTACAAATATATCTTTTTTATCTAATTTAGGCCCTAAAATACCTGTTAAATTACATTTAATTGGAGATGTAACAAGTGGTATTAGAAGTGATTTAAAGGAATATGGTATTAATAATGCTTTATTAGAAATTGGTGTAAATATAGAAGTTGCTTGTAGAATAAATATGCCTTTTATATCAAAACAAATAACAGTTAGTAATACAGTTCCCATAGTAATAAAATTAATACAAGGAAAAGTCCCTGAATATTATTTTAATGGATTTACTTCTAGTAATAATAATTAAATTTTTTAGATATTATTCTTGTTTATTTAAAGTATTTAGTATATAATAATATTATATAATACAAAGGCGGGATATTATGGCTATATTAAATAATTTAAAAAAAAGAGAAATTATTTTAATATCTTTATTAGTAATAGCTCTGATAACAGTAAGTTTGTATCAAACATTAGCAACAGACATTACAATGAGTGAAGGTACTGCAACTGTAACAGATTTAGCATATACTTTTGACATAACAGATCAAACTGGAAGAGTAGTTAATGTTAAAGCAGGAGTAACAAAAATATTAGATATATTTTTAACTAATAATAATAGTGGCACAGTTAAATATGGAATAGCATATACTCCATCATCTGTAAAAACAGATGATATAACTATAGCACAAATGTCTACATCTAGAGATACTGTAAGCGGTAAAATAAATGAAGGAGAAGTAAAACAAATAACTTTAATAATAGAAAATAATAGTACTAGTGATATTACTTTAACATTAGTACCAATAGCAGGTTATGAAAATGGTGGGGACTTGATATTGCCAAATAATCATACTTTAATAACTGAAGTAAAGTTTGAACCTGTTAATGCTTCAGAATATATAGAATCATTACTTGCAAGTAATCCTGAAACAATGAATAATGATGACCCTGATGGTAATGTAAGATATATGGGAGCGGATCCTAATAATTATGTATCATTTAATAATGAGTTATGGCGAATAATTGGTGTTTTTGATGTTGCATCTATTAAAGATGGCCCAACTGAGAAAAGACTAAAAATAATAAGAAATGAGCAAATAGGTACTATGTCTTGGGATAATAAAGGAACGAATGGAGAAAATAATTGGGTTGACAGTGCTTTAATGGAAGTATTAAATAGTGGTGCATACTGGAATAGAACAAGTGGTACTTGTCCAAGTGGACAAAATGGTGCTACAAAGAGTTGTGATTTTAGTGCAACGGGGCTTACAGAGGAAGCAAAATCTTTAATAGGAGATGCTGTCTGGAACCTAGGAGGAACTGCATCATTTACAAGCGCATCCAATGGACTAGCTAGTCACTTTTACGGATATGAAAGAGGAACAACAGTATATAGTGGTCATCCAACATATTGGATAGGTAAAATAGGATTAATGTATCCATCTGACTATGGCTATGCAACAAGTGGAGGAACAACCACAAATAGAGCATCTTGTTTAGCAAAACAATTATATAATTGGAATAATTCCAGTTATAGTGATTGTAAAAATAATGATTATTTATATAATTCTAGTTTATACCAGTGGACCATTACTCCGTACTCCAGTCGCTCGCGTGGCGTCTTTAATGTGCGCGCGACTGGTCACGTTAGCAACTACGACGCGTACCTCTCCTACTACTCCGCTTCCCCAGTCCTTTATCTATTATCAACAGTAGAAATTACTGGTGGAGAAGGAACTTCTGAAAATCCATATACTTTGGGATAAGACACAATAAAAACAAAAGAGGAATATAGAAGGCGTAAGTCTTCTATTCCTCATCCTAGGGAAGTATGAAATACTTCTCTAGGTAAGCCTTGTTGGAAATAAATTCTAATAATTGTAAATAAATTGTAGAACATATTTAAAATATATGTTCTTTTTGATATAATTGAGACAAGTAGGTGTATTTATGAGAAATATATATGATTTAACATTAAAAGAATTAGAAGATTATTTTATTAGTATTGGTGATAAAAAATTTAGAGCAGTACAAGTGTATGACTTTTTGTATAAAAAAAGAGTTAAAAGTATTGATGAAATGATTAATGTTGGAAATAATATAAAAGAAAGATTAAAGAAAGATTTTGATATGTTTAAAATTAAACTTGTACTAAAACAAAGTGATAAAGATGTATCTAAATATTTATTTGAATTATCTGATGGAGGAAGAATAGAATCGGTACTAATGTATCATGATTATGGTATTAGCATTTGTGTATCTTCCCAAATTGGATGTAATATGGGATGTGCTTTTTGCGAAAGTGGAAGACTTAAAAAAGTAAGAAATTTAGAAGCTTATGAAATAGTAGAGCAAATACTTTTAATTGAAGAAGATATAGGCAAGAGAATATCACATGTAGTAGTAATGGGGATTGGAGAGCCTTTTGATAATTATGATAATGTTATGAGATTTATTAAGATAATAAATGAAGGTAAAGGAATAGATATAGGATCTAGACACATAACAGTATCTACTTGTGGAATAATCCCTGGAATAGAAAAATTTATGAATGAAGAAGGACAAGTTAATCTTGCGATTAGTTTACATGCCCCAAATAATGAAATAAGAGATAAAATAATGAAAATAAATAAAGTGTATAAAATAGAAGAATTAATGAAAGTTATTCGTGAATATATAAAAAAGACAAATAGAAGAGTAACTTTTGAATATATTTTATTAGAAAATGTAAATGATAGTAATGAGTGTGCTTATGAACTTGCTAGATTACTAAAGGGAATAAATTGTTATGTTAATTTGATACCTTACAATGAAACTGAAAATATTGGCTTTAAAAGAACAAAAAATGCACAAATTATGAAATTTTATGATATACTTAAGAAAAGTAGTATAAACGTAACCGTAAGAAGAGAATTTGGTGGTAAAGTAGATGCTGCTTGTGGACAACTAAGGGCAAACAATATGAATTAATAAAGGTGGAGTAGATATGCAAACATTTTATTTAACTGATCCTGGTAAAGTAAGGACACATAATGAAGATAATGTAATAATATTAAATAATAATAACAATGAATTTTTACTTGCAGTAGCAGATGGTATGGGAGGACATAAAGCTGGGGAAGTAGCATCTGCAATTGCCATAGATCATTTACATGATGAATTTGATAAATTAGAAACATTTGGTACAAAAGAAAATGCTATTGATTGGCTTAGAAACATAGTAGTAGAAATAAATAATATGATATTTGATTATACAAGTAAAAATCCTGATAGTAAAGGTATGGGAACTACATTAGTAGTAGCTATAAAAACTAATGATTATATATTATATGGAAATATTGGAGATAGTTCAGGATATGTAATAAAAAATGAAAAATTACATAAAGTAACTAAAGATCACACTCTAGTAAATCTTTTAGTATCTACTGGAGAATTAACAGAAGAAGAGGCTAAGTATCATCCTAGAAAGAATGTACTTATGAGAGCGCTTGGAGCAAATGATCCAATTGAAATAGATATATTTGATGTAGATACTAGTGTTAAAGGTTTATTTCTATGTAGTGATGGACTTACAAATATGTTAACAGATGAACAAATAGAAAAAATATTAAATAGTAATTTATCAATTGAAGAAGCAGTAGTTAAATTAATCAGAAAAAGTAATTCAAGAGGAGGCACAGATAATATTTCAATTGCTTATTTAAAAAAAGAAAGTGGTGATTTATAATGTTATCAAAGGGGCAAAAGATTAATGACAGGTATGAAATTATTAAATCAATTGGCGAAGGTGGAATGGCTAATGTATATTTAGCTAATGATACAATATTAGATAGAGAAGTAGCTGTTAAAGTATTAAGGGGAGATCTTTCTACTGATGAAAAATTCATAAGAAGATTTCAAAGAGAAGCTTTATCTGTATCTAATTTATCACATCCTAATATTGTTGAAGTATATGATGTAGGAGAAGAAGATGGACAATATTATATAGTAATGGAATATATTGAAGGTAAAACCTTAAAGCAACTATTAAATAAAAGAGGTGCCCTAACTTTACCTGAAGTAATAGATATAATGACACAACTTACTGATGGACTTTCACATGCTCATGAAGCATATATTATCCATAGAGATATTAAACCACAAAACATTATGATTGAAGATAATGGTACTGTCAAAATAACTGATTTTGGTATTGCTATGGCAGTTAATGCTACACAGTTTACACAAACAAATTCAGTAATGGGTACAGTTCATTATTTGCCACCAGAACAAGCTAATGGTAAAGGTGCAACTGTTAAAAGTGATATATATTCTTTAGGTATTTTAATGTATGAATTACTTACTGGTTCAGTTCCTTTTAAAGGTGATAATGCTGTCGAAATAGCATTAAAACACATGAAAGAGAAATTACCTAGTATTAGAAAACAGAATCCATTAATACCACAAAGTGTTGAAAATATAGTTATTAAAGCATGTGCTAAAAATCCAAGAAATAGATATGATACAGTAAAAGAAATGCATGATGATATAGTAAGTGCAATGGAAAGAGAAAATGAAAAGAAAATAGTATTTGAATATCCAGAAAATGATTTAGATGAACCTAAAGTAAATACTGTAAGTAAACCTAAAAAGGTAGTGGATAAACCTACAGAGGAAGAAGAAAAAATATTAGATAAAGAGCCAATAGTAGTAGAATCAAAAGGTAAAAATAAAATAATTATTGGTTTATCAGCAGTATTAGTTTTATTTATTATTATTGCAATAGTTTTTGCTTTTGTAGTTATGGGAAAAAAAGTTGAAGATGTAAAAGTTCCTGATGTAACTAATATGACTGTCGAAGAAGCAATTGAGGAATTAGAAAAGCATGGTTTTAAATATACAACTAAAGAAGAAAATAGTAGTGAAGTAGAAGAAGGACATGTAATTAGTACAAGTCCAAAAGCAGGATCTACAAGAAAAGCAGGAACAGTAGTTACCATTGTTGAATCTATTGGAGGAGAATACTATACAGTAGAAGATTTAACAGGTAAAAATTATGTAGAGATAAAAGCTAAATTAGAACTTATGGGAATAAATGTTTTAGTAGAGAAAAAAGATGTTGATAATCCAGATGACTATAAAGGAAAGGAAAATCAAATAATTGATCAAACTCCTAAATATAATAAAGATGAAGAATTAAAACTTGAAGAAGGCGATTCTATTACACTGTATATTCCTAATATAGTAGATGTATATCCTGATATGGTAGCAGAAAAATGGACTTTAGAAGATGCTCAAGCATTTGCAGATGAATATGGACTTACACTTGATATTACAGAAAAAGAAAGTGAAGAAGAACCAGGTACAATAATAGCCCAAGGAAGACCAGCAGGAGATACTATTATAAAAGGAATAACACTTAAAGTTACAGTAGCAAAAGAGAAAAGTAAAGAAGACCCTATAGACGATTTAGTTCCGGGAAACGATAAAGACGAAGATAATAACAAGAAAGATTAAGAGAATTTGATAATTCTCTTTTTGTTATAATTGCGTCAAATAAAATGAAATGTTATAATATTATAGTGATGGTGGTTAAATGGAAGGAATAATTGTTAAAAATATAAGTAATGATTATGTAGTATTATGTAAAAATGGAGAATATACATGTAAACCTAGAGGAAAATTTCGTAATGATAAAATAACTCCTTTAGTAGGGGATACCGTAGTAATAGATCCTGATAATAAATATATATTAGATATAAAACCAAGAAAAAATATGTTAATTAGACCTAGTGTTGCTAATATTGACCAAGCACTAATAGTAACTAGTGTAAAAGAACCTGATTTTAGTACAAATTTATTAGATAAGTTATTAGTTGTTATAACTTATAATAATATAGAACCAATTATATGTTTAACTAAATTAGACTTATTAAATGATGGTGAACTAAAAGAAATAAAAAAATATATTGAATATTATGAAAGTATTGGATATAAAGTTATTTTAAATACTGATAAAAAAGAGTTAAAAGATATATTAAAAAATAAACTTACAGTAATAACAGGCCAATCAGGTGCAGGTAAATCAACCTTATTAAATACATTAGATAAGAATTTAGAATTAAAGACTAATGAAATATCTAAAGCATTAGGAAGAGGAAAACACACAACAAGACATGTAGAACTATATCATATATATGATGGTTTGGTCGTTGATACTCCAGGATTTTCGGCAATTGATTTATCTGATATTCCTAATATTGGTATTAGAGATAATATGAAAGAAATGTATGATAATTTAGATGATTGTAAATATAGAGATTGTATGCATATTAAGGAAGATGGATGTGCCGTAAAAAAGAAAGTAGAAACTGGAGAAATATTACAAAGTAGATATAATAATTATAAAAGTTTTATAGAAAGAAAGTGATACTATGAAAATATCTTTATCAATATTATCATGTAATAGTATTGAAGAAGCAATTAATAAAGTAAATAATACAAATACTGATTATTTACATTTAGATGTTATGGATGGAATGTTTGTACCAAATAATTCTTATAGTATAGAAGAAATTAAATATATAATAAATAATTCTAATAAAAAAATAGATGCTCATTTTATGGTGAATGATCCAATTAAATATCTAAATGAATTAAATGAGTATAATTTAGAATATTTTACTTTCCATGTAGAATTAGATAATGTTAAATATTTAATAAATAAAATTAAAGAAAATAACTATAAAGTAGGATTATCTATTAAACCTAATACTGATATTAATGTATTGAAAGAATATTTAGATGATATTGATTTAATCTTAGTTATGAGTGTTGAACCAGGTATGGGTGGACAAACTTTTATAAACAGTACTGTGGATAGAATAAGTGAAATAAAGAATCTTATAGGTAATAGAAATATAAAAATAGCAGTAGACGGTGGAATAAATAATAATACTATAAAGCTTATAAATAATGCTGATATTGCAGTCGTAGGTTCTTATATTACGAATAGTACTAATTATCAAGAAAAAATAGATACATTAAGAAGTAATAATGAATAAAATAGTTAAACCTAAAATAAATAATTTAATTGATAATACTTTTGAAGAATTTATTAAAAGTGAAGACTTATGTGGTGTTTGTATTAAAGATAATAGTACAAGTAATATAAGTTTTAATAATATAACTATTGATAGTTGTAAATTTACTAATATTGATTTTAATAATATCGAGTTATCTAATATAAGTTTAGTAGATGTAATGTTTGAACACTGTAATTTATCTAATAAAGTATTTAATAAATGTGGTATTCATCGTGTAATATTTAAAGATTGTAAATTAACTGGATGTGATTTTTCTTTTTCATCATCAAATAATATAGAGTTTATTGATACTACTTTTAGATATGGCAATTTATCTTATGCTAAATTAAAAAATATAAATTTTATAAATTGTGATTTAACAGAATTAAGTTTAATAGAAACAAAAATAGAAAATCTAAATTTTGATAATTGTAATTTAACAAGAGCAGATATTTATAATACTTGTATGAATAAAGTAGACTTATCTACTTCTAATATTGATAATATAAAAGTAGATATAAATAGTATTAAAGGAGTAATTGTAAATAGTTATCAAGCTATTTCTATAGTTAGCTTACTTGGCATAGAAGTAAAAGATTAGTATAACATTATATATATTGTAAATAATATATATGAGGTGATTACTATTAATAATGATGAAATAAAAGCCTTAGAGCAAAAAGTAATTAATGATAATATAAAAAAACAAGTAAAACAAAGTTACGAAAAAGGGATTAATTACTATAATGAAGTAGAAGAGAACAAAGAGAAGACTAATAACTAAAAAAGTCTTCTTTTTTTGTGATAATATATAAAAAAATGTTATAATAGTTATAGAAAATAAAATCAGGTGATGTAAATGAAAGATGCATATAAGAAAAGTATTGAAGAAATATATAAAGAGTTAGAAACTTCAGATAGTGGATTATCATTATCTAAAGTAAAAAAATTACAAAAGATATATGGCAAAAATGTTTTAGTAGAAAAAGATAAGAAAACTAAATTACAAATATTTTTAGATCAATTTAAAAATATTATGATAATACTTCTTTTAGTGGTAGGTATTTTATCTTTAATATATGCAATAATTAATAAAGAAGATTTTTTAGAACCAATAGTTATTTTAGGTACAACTTTAGTTAATTGTTTTATGGGATTTTTACAAGAATCAAAAGCAGAAGATGCAATTGGTAAATTAAAAAAATATTCTGCTAATTATGTAACTGTTAAAAGAAATAATAAGCATAGTGAAATCAATGCTAAAAACTTAGTAGTGGGTGATTATATAATACTTGAGTCAGGCGATAAAATACCTGCAGATGCTATAATAGTAAAAAGTTATTTTGCTAAAACTGATGAATCCATTTTAACCGGAGAAAGTGAAAGTGTAAGTAAAGATGATGAAGTAATTAATGATGATGTACTTCTTTCTAACAGAAGTAATATGGTATATTCTGGAACAGTACTTGTTACAGGAAAAGTAGAAGCAGTAGTAGTAGCAACCGGAATGAATACAGAACTAGGAAAAATTGCCTCTGTTATGGATAACAAAGAAGAACCATTAACACCACTTCAAGTAAAAGTAAAAAAGACAAGTCAGTTTATTTTAGTAGTGGCCTCTATATTAATTACATTTGTTTTACTTTATGGAATAATTAAAGGTTATACTTTTATGAATATTATAATGTTATGTATTTCTATGATTGTAGCTAGTGTTCCTGAGTGTTTACCTATTGCAATAACAGCAACTCTATCTATTGGTGTTAGTCAAATGGCTAAGAAAAAATCAATAGTAAGAAATTTAGCCGCTATAGAAACACTTGGATCTACTGAAGTAATATGTACTGATAAAACAGGTACTTTAACAGAAAATAAAATGGAAGTAATTAAAGTATATTCTAATTTAAAAGAAACTTCTATAATGGAATTAAAAAATAATAATGAATTTATTAAATGTATTGATTATGCTAATTCTGCGGTTATTAGTGATAAAAATACTTATACTGGAGACTCTGTTGATGTTGCTTTAAAAAATTATTTAAAAGATAATAATATAAAAAGTAATAAAGATAAGAAAATATTTGAAATACCATTTGATTCAGATAGAAAAATGATGAGTATTATTTATGAAGTAGATAATAAAAAAGTAATTTATACAAAAGGTAGTTTAGGTGCTATATTAAATAAATGTAATTCTATTTTAATTGATGGTAGTGTTACTAAAATAAATAAAGAAGTAAAAGATATACATCTAGAAATAGAAAGTTTAATGGCTAGTTTTGGACTTAAAATAATAGCATTTGCTTATAAAGTAATTGATAATACAAACGTTGATGAAGATAAATATAATGAAGAAGAAAATAATTTAATATTACTAGGGTTAATTGGATTAAAAGATCCTGTTCGTGATAATATTAAAGAATCTATTAAAGATTGTTTAAGTGCTAATATTAGACCAATTATGTTAACGGGTGATAATTTAACTACAGCAACTTCAATTGCTAAAGAAGTAGGAATATGTAAAAGTGAAGAAGAATGTATAAATGCAACAGAACTAGAGGGACTTAGTCAAAAAGAATTAATTAAATATATAAAAAAATATTCTGTATTTGCAAGAGTAAGTCCAGAAAATAAATTACAAATAGTTGAGTCTTTTCAAAAAATAGGTAAAGTAGTAGCAATGACTGGAGATGGAGTAAATGATGCTCCTGCAATAAAACTTGCTAATGTTGGTATTGGAATGGGTAAAAGCGGTACTGATGTTACAAAGGATACTGCTGATATTATTTTACTTGATGATAGTTTTAATACCATAACAGTTGCTATATCAGAAGGAAGAAGAATATATGATAATGTTATAACAAACATATTATATAATTTATCTAGTAATTTTACAGAAATAGCAATAATATTATTTGGAATGTTAACAGGAAATACAATTATATCAGCAATCCATGTATTATATATTGATTTAGTCGCAGATACTATTCCTTCAATAACACTAGCGTTTGAAGATGCTTCAAAAGATATAATGAAAAGAAAACCTAATGGATTAAATAAAAGAATATTTACTAATTTCTTTAGTTCGTTTCTAATTGTTTCTGTTATATTAGAAACTTTAATTAGTTTATATATCTATTATCATTATCTAGATTTAGGAGTATCTGTTGCTCAGACATTAGCATTATTTAGTATAATTATAAATGAATTTGTTTTTGCATATAACTGTCGTTCTTTAAAAGAACCTATATACAAAAGAGGATTATTTAGTAATAAATATTTAAATATGGGAATACTAATTTTATTAATTGTTCAAGGAATTGTATTTTTTACACCAATCGGTAAAATATTTGGACTTGTAAGTATTACTATATCACAAATGCTATTTGTTGTTATAGTTAATGTATTTGCTTTTATAATAATAGAATTATTAAAACCAGTTATAGTAAAATTATTTAAAGATGAATAAGGACTAGTAGTTCTTTTTTTATCAAATAAAAAAAGTGAGATTAACTCACTTATGCAGCTTTCTTTAAAGTTCTAGCTTCTCTAGCACTAGTTTTAATTTTAACACCATTAACTGTAATGTTTTGTAAATTTACTTTTTGTTTTCTTTTAGTTATTTTTAAACAGTTAGGTCTATTATTTACAGATTTTGTTCTTTTACTTGTTACTTTTATTGCCATGATTATCCCTCCTCAAATTAAATCGCATATTAATTCTACCAAAAAATATAAGGTTAGTCAACATTTTTAATTAATATGTTGGTTATTTTTAATAAATTCTCTAAGTATTTTAGTAGTCGCTCTTTTTTCAATTCTTGATACATAACTTCTAGAAATACCTAATTTTTTAGCAATTTCTTTTTGAGTATATTCATCAGTATTATTAAGTCCGTATCTAGCTTCTAAAATATCTCTTTCTCTTTTAGTAAGTACATTCATATATTTTTTTAGTAAAGCAATATTGTCATTCTTTTGAATTTCTTCAGCATAATCAGGATCAGGCGTCTTTAAAACATCTAGTATTGTTATTTCATTACCTTCCTTATCATAACTAATTCCTTCATTTAGACTAACATTTTTAGAATTCTTTTTATCTCCTCTAAAAAACATAAGAATTTCATTTTCCGCACATTTTGCTACATATGTAGTAAGCCTTACATTTTTATCAGGAGAATAAGTATCAATTCCTTTTATTAAACCAACTGTACCAATTCCAATTAAATCATCAACATCATTTACATTAGATTCAAACTTCTTAACAATATGAGCCACTAATCTTAAATTATGTTCAATTAATTTAGCCCTAGCATCTTTATCACCATTCATTGCCTTTATTACATATTTTTCTTCTTCTTCCTTTGATAAAGGATCAGGAAAAACATTATTAGAATAAGATCCTGTAAAGAAAGTTAAATTATTAGCAATAAAATTAAATATATTAAATAACATATAAGCACCTCTAATTAATCTTATAAAAAAAATGTCAAATTATGTTTATTAATAAAATAATTGTTGATTAATATTTAATCAAACTAATTTTAAAAGTTAATAAATATATCTTTACACTATATGAGTAATAATGATATTATATAAATATATTACTATATGTAGTAGAAGAAAGGTGAGATATATGTTAGATAATGATAAAGATAAGTTAATTGCAATTCTTCTTACGATGATAATAATATTTTGTATATCTTTAATATTAATGACAATATAGAAATAGTTGTCATTATTTTTTTAAATCTATGATATAATTAATATACTTGATATAAGCGAGGTGGATTATGATAGATAAGTTTATACCTGATATGTATCAAAAGAGTATTTATTCAATTAATTATGATAAATTAAAAGCAGATGGTATAAAATGTTTACTATTTGATTTAGATAATACTTGTGCAGCATATTCAGTTAAAGAACCTACAAGTAAGTTAATAGAATTATTTGAAGACTTAAAAGATATGGATTTTAAAGTAATAATATATTCAAATAATACAAAAAAAAGATTAGAACCATTTAAGAATAAGCTACTTGTGGATTGTTCTGCTAATTCAAGAAAGCCAAGAAAAGATAAACTCTTAAAGATTATAAAAATGTTTAACTTTGATTTATCAGAAGTAGCAATAATCGGAGACCAATTACTTACAGACATATATGGGGGAAATAGAGTAGGAATTAAAACTATTTTAGTAAATCCTGTGTCAAAAGAAGATATAGTTCCTACAATGTTTTCAAGATTAATTGAAAAAAGGTTAATGAAAAAAATGCATAAAAGGGGAATATTTACAAAGGGGCAGTATTATGAATAGAAAATGTATGGGATGCGGAAATATTCTTAAAGATGATGAACTAGAACATAATATATGTAATAGATGTTTTAGGCTTAAACATTATGGAGAATATCATGTAACTAATAAAGATAATAGTGATTACTCAAAAATAATAAATAATATAGATAGTAATGATTTAGTAATATATGTAACTAGTTTACTTAATTTAACAATAATGGATTTATCAAAATTTAATAATGTAATAGTAGTTCTAACTAAAAGAGATATATTACCTAAAAGTGTTAAAGATAATAAAATAATAGATTATGTAAAAAATCATTATAATTTTAAAGATATAGAAGTAATTAGTAGTATTAAAAACTATAATTTAGATAATTTAATATCAAAAATAGAAAAATATAATAAAAAGAAAGTGTATTTAATTGGAAATACTAATTCTGGTAAAAGTACTTTATTAAATAAACTAATTGAAAATTATTCGGAATCAGATATTGATATAACTACTAGTATGTATCCTTCAACTACACTGGATACTATTGAAGTAAAGATTAATGATATAGAGTTTATTGATACTCCGGGAATTATTGATAATGGTAGTGTTATTAATTATATTGATTCTAAAATGTTAAAGAAGATTACCCCTAAAAAAGAAGTAAAACCAAGAACTTATCAAATAAAAGGGAAAGGTAGTTTAGTTATTGAAGACTTAGTTAGAATCGATTATGAAACTAATGATAATAGTATGACAATATATATTGCTAATAGTGTTAATATATTAAGAGTAGGTGAAGCAAACCCTAGATTAAAAAATTTGCCTAAGAGGGAATTTAATTTAGAAAATGATAAAGATATTGTTATTACAGATTTATGTTTTATTAAGTTTGTTAAAGGACTTAAAGTAAAAATTTACGCAAATAATAATATAAATGTCTATGAAAGAGATAATTTGATTTAACTCTTTTTTTCTTTATAAAAATATGATAGAATACTACCGAGTGGTGATAATATGGATATAAATAATATAAATGTAATAGTCCTTGCTTATTTAGGGGATGCAATATATGAAGTGTATATAAGAGAATCTTTAATAAATAAAGGAATAAATAAAGTAGAAAGATTGCAAGAAGAGTCAGTTAAGTATGTATCTGCAAAAGGACAAGCTAAAATACTTGATAATTTAATTAGTACTGGGATACTTACTGAAGAAGAATCTGACATTGTAAAAAGAGGAAGAAACTATAAAAGAAGTGCTCATCCTAAAAATACTGATATTGTAACTTATAAATATGCAACAGGTTTTGAAACATTAATTGGTTATTTATATTTAACTAATAAAGATAGACTTAATGAAATACTTAATCAAATAGAAGTGTAAGGGAGGATAAATATGTATATATATGGTAAAAATGTGGCAAGAGAAAAATTACATAATAATAGTAAAATAAATAAAATTTATTTAAGTGATAAATTTAATGATAGAGAAATACTTGATTTAATTAGAAAGAATAATATTAAAGTATCTTTTGTAAAAAATTATGAACTTGATAAAAAAGTAGAAGGACTTCATCAAGGAATAGTAATGGAAATAGATGATGTTAAAACATATAGTTATGATGAAATAATTCCTAATATAAAAAAAGAAAATCCTGTTATTGTAATGTTAGATCATTTGGAAGATCCACATAACTTTGGAGCAATTATTAGAACTAGTGAAGCACTAGGAGTAGACGCTATTATAATTCCTACTGATAGAAGTGTAAAAGTAAATTCTACAGTTGTTAAAACTTCAGTAGGGGCAATTGAATATATTCCTATTATAAGAGTAGTTAATTTAAATGATACAATAAGAAAACTTAAAGATGATGGGTATTGGATTATTGCTACTGATATGGATGGAGAAGATTACAGTAAAATAGATTATAATATGCCTGTTTGTATAGTTATAGGAAATGAAGGCAAGGGAATATCTCGAATGGTAAGTGAAAACTCTGATATAATTGCGTCTATTCCGATGAAAGGTAAGATTAATAGTTTAAATGCTTCTGTTTCTTGTGCAATAGTATTGTCTCATATAATGAAGGATAGATAAAATGAATAATGATTATGAACTTATATATTTAGCCCAAGAAAATAATGAAGAAGCAAAAGAAATGTTATATCAAAAATATAAAAATTTAATGTATGCTAATGCTAAAACATTTGTTATGGAAAATAGTGATAAAGGTGTAGATTTTAACGATGTATTATTAGAATTAAATATTTGTTTTGAAGAAGCAATAAGTAATTATAATCAAGATAATGGTGCTTCTTTTAATACTTTTTTAGTATCATATCTAAATAATGCATTAAAAACTTATAAAAGATCTATTACTAAAAAGAAAAATAAAATATTAAATGAATCAGTTCCATTAGAAGATGAAGAAATAGATTACTCAAATAAGTTGTATAAAGAAGAAGATATGATTGAATATATGGTATTTGACAAAGGAAATACTTATGAAAGTTATTATGATGGATTGATTGAATCTGAAAAAGAAATAATTGAATTATTAAAAAGTGGTTATAGTTATAGTGAGATAGCGGATATATTAAATAAAGATATAAAATATGTATATAATATTATTTATAGAATAAAAAATAAATTAAAGGAAATGCTATAAATAGATGTTGACATAAACAAATGTTTGCTATATAATACTACTTGTATTTAAGGGTGTGATGTTATGGATAAAATAGTAATAAAAGGTGCTAGAGAAAATAATTTAAAGAATATTGATATTGAAATACCAAAGAATAAACTTGTTGTAATGACTGGAGTATCTGGAAGTGGTAAATCATCTTTAGCATTTGATACAATATATGCTGAAGGACAAAGAAGATATGTTGAAAGTTTAAGTGCTTATGCAAGACAGTTTTTAGGTAATTCAGAGAAGCCTGATGTAGATAGTATTGAAGGGTTAAGTCCGTCAATTAGTATTGATCAAAAGACTACTAATAAAAATCCTAGAAGTACTGTTGGTACTGTTACGGAAATATATGATTATTTAAGACTATTATTTGCAAGAATTGGTGTTCCTTACTGTCCAGAACATAATATACCAATTACTTCTCAAAGTATTGAAGAAATGGTTAATAAAGTACTGGAGTTAGAAGATGGAACAAAGATAATGGTTATGGCTCCGGTTGTAAAAGGAGAAAAGGGAACACATAAAGATTTATTTGAAAGTCTTAGAAAAGATGGCTATATTAGAGTTAAAGTAGATGGAGAACTATTAGATTTAAGTGAAGATATAGAACTTTCTAAAACTAAAAAACATAATATATCAGTTATTATAGATAGACTTGTTATTAAAGACAATATAAGAAGTCGTTTATATGATTCAGTGGAGACTGCAACAAAACTTGCTCACGGTAAAGTAATTATTGATGTAGTAGGAGATAAGGAAATTCTTTTAAGTGAGAATTTTGCTTGTCCTTATTGTGATTATTCATTAGATGAACTTGAGCCTAGAATATTTTCATTTAATGCTCCATATGGAGCGTGCCCTGATTGTAAAGGACTTGGTATTAAATATAAATTAGATTTAGATTTAATTATTCCTGATAAGAATAAATCAGTAAATGAAGGGGCAATTGTGGTAATTAATTTGGATGACCCTAATAGTATAATGAATACAGAACTTGTAACTTTAAGTAAATATTATGATATTGATTTAGATAAAAAAATAAAAGATTTGGAAAAAGATAAATTAGATATATTATTATATGGATCTCCTGATATGTTAGAGTTTAATTATGTTGCTAAAAATGGCAATACAAGAAAGAGTAAAAATTACTTTGAAGGAATAATAACTAATTTAGAAAGAAGATATATTGAAACAAAAAGTGGATGGATAAGAGATTGGATTGAACAATATATGACAGAACTTCCTTGTCCTACTTGTAATGGAACAAGACTTCAAGAAAGTGTGTTATCTGTACTTATAAATAAGAAAAATATTTATGAAGTAACTTGTTTATCTATTAGAGAATTAAGAGATTTTATTAGTAATTTAAAACTAAATAAAGAACAAGAAGAAATAGCAAGTATTATTGTTAAAGAAATCATGTCAAGGTTAGATTTCTTAATAAATGTTGGACTTGATTATTTAACATTAAATAGAAGTGCAGGAACTTTATCAGGAGGAGAGTCTCAAAGAATAAGACTAGCAACACAAATAGGTTCTAGATTAACTGGTGTTTTATATGTACTAGATGAACCTAGTATTGGTTTACATCAAAGAGATAATCGTAAACTAATTAATTCGTTATTAGAAATGCGTGATTTAGGTAATTCACTAATAGTTGTAGAACACGATACTGATACAATGTTAGCATCTGATTATTTAATAGATATAGGTCCTTATGCAGGAGACAATGGTGGACAAGTTATGGCAGCAGGAACTCCAGAAGAAGTAATGCAAAATGAGAATAGTTTAACAGGTAAATATCTAACAGGTAAGGAAAAGATAGAAGTGCCTACTAAAAGAAGAAAAGGTAACAAGAAATATCTTGAAATAAAAGGTGCAAAAGAAAATAACTTAAAAAATATTAATGTTAAATTTCCACTTGGTACGTTTATTTGTGTAACAGGAGTATCTGGAAGTGGAAAATCAAGTTTAGTAAATGAAATATTATATAAAGCACTTGCAAGTAACTTGTATGTATTTAAAGAGAAACCTGGAAAACATAAAGAAATAAAAGGTATTGAAAACATTGATAAAGTAGTTCAAATTACCCAAAACCCAATTGGTAGAACTCCTAGAAGTAATCCTGCTACTTACGTTGGGGTATTTGATGATATAAGAGATATATTTGCTGAAACCAAAGATGCTAAGATCAAAGGATATGATAAAGGAAGATTTAGTTTTAATGTTAAAGGTGGAAGATGTGAAGCATGCTGGGGAGATGGAGTTAAGAAAATAGAGATGCATTTCTTACCTGATGTTTATGTCCCTTGTGAAGTATGTCATGGTACAAGATACAATAGAGAAACTTTGGATATAAAATATAAAGGTAAAAATATTAGTGAAGTACTTGATATGCGTGTAGATGAGGCAATTACATTTTTTGAAAATCATCCAAAAGTATTAAGCAAGTTAAAGGTAATGCAAGATGTAGGACTGGGTTATATAAAACTTGGACAAAGTGCTCCAACTTTATCAGGAGGAGAAGCAGCAAGAGTAAAACTTGCTAAAGAATTACAAAAGAAACCTACAGGTAAAAGTTTATTTATATTAGATGAACCTAGTACAGGATTACATTCTCACGATATTAAGAAATTACTTTCTATTTTACAAAGAATAGTAGATAATGGCGATACTGTTATAGTTATTGAACATAATTTAGATATAATTAAAGTGGCAGACTATATTATTGATTTAGGACCTGAAGGAGGTAATTTAGGAGGAAATATAGTATGTACAGGAACTCCAGAAGAAGTAAGTAAAGTAGCAGAAAGTTATACAGGACAATTTTTAAAAGAAATATTAAATTAATATAGCTTGTTTATAACTATACAAGTTATTTAAAAATAGTTATAAACAGTATAATCTTAATTAAGAACTTGATTATAGTTCTTTTTTTGTCAATACAATTTTTTAATTATTTTAAATAATGTTATAAATTATTGTTACTTATAGATGTTTATTAATTTACACATTAAGATGTGCATGATATAATGTTGAAAAAAGCAGAGTAATTAGAAGAGGTGTAAAAATGCAAGATAAATTAATTGGAAATGAAAAAAATATTTTATTTTATAATGATGAAGAAGGAAATGTAAAGGTTGAAGTACTATTAGAAAATGAAGATGTTTGGTTAAATACGGAAGCTATTGCTACACTTTTCAATATTGATAGAAGTGGTGTTATTAGACATATTAAAAATATTTATAATGATAAAGAATTAGAAGAAAATTCAACTTGTGCAAAAATTGCACAAGTTCAAAAAGAAGGAAATAGAGAAGTTAAAAGAATTTATCCATACTATAATCTTGATATGATTATTTCTATTGGATTTAGAGTTAATTCTAAAAAGGCAATAAAGTTTAGAATTTGGTCGAATAAAATAATTAAAGACTATATGGTACAAGGTTTTTGTTTAAATGATGAAAGATTTATGAAAGCAAGAAAATCAGATCAAGAATATTTTAAAAGATTACTTGAAAGAATTAAATTAATTCGTACAAGTGAAAGAATGTTTTATCAAAAAATTACTGATATTTTTGCAGAATGTTCTATTGATTATGATAGAAATAGTGATATGGCTATAACATTTTATAAAACAATTCAAAATAAATTTCATTATGCAATTACAGGACAAACAGCAGCGGAAATTATTTACAATAGAGTAGATTCTAAAAAGAAAAATATGGGACTTACTACTTGGGAAAATTCTCCTGATGGTAAGATATTAAAATCTGATTGTATAATTGCTAAAAATTATTTAGATGAGAGAGAAATAAAAAAATTAAATAATTTAGTAAATTTGTTTTTAGATATTGCTGAAAATAATGCTGAAAGAAATATTACAATGTATATGAATGATTGGAAAAATGAAGTAGAAAATGCTTTAAAATTATTTCATTATGAAGTATTAGAAGGAAAAGGAAAGATTTCGCATAAACAAGCAGTAGAAAAGGCTGAAAATGAATATGAAAAATATAAAGTGATTCAAGATAAAAATTATATTTCTGATTTTGATAAATTGTTAAATGAAACAAAACAAATAGAAAATTGTAAGTGAAAATTCAATTCGTTAAGAAAAATTCTGTAAACTTAACATATATAAATGTATCATAAAAAAAGACACATAAGTGTCTTAATAAACATAAATGGCGCGCCCATAGGGATTCGAACCCCAAACCTTTTGGTCCGTAGCCAAACGCTCTATCCAATTGAGCTATGGGCGCATCACATAAATACATTTAATAGTATATACTAATTTTTTATAAAATTCAACTATTTATATGAAATTTACTTGTTTTTGTTAATAATATATGCTATAATACAAGTATCTTGAGGAAGGAGAGTGGCACAAAGTACCACTCTTTATTATTGGAGGTATATATGGACATAGAGAAAAAAGTAAGAGATTTAGTAGAAGAGAAGGTAAATGAAATTGGTGTAACTATTGATAGTGTTATCTATGAAAAAGAAGGAAATAATAATTTTCTTAGAATAACTATTGATAGAGAAGTACCTATCGATGTTGATACTTGTGTAGAAGTAACAAATATTATTAATCCAATATTAGATGAAAATGATATTATTGAAGAAAGTTATATATTAGATATTTCTTCAAAGGAAAGAGGAGTATAAAATGAATAGTAAACAAATTAAGGAATTCTTAACAGCATTAGATAGTATTATTAAAGAAAAAGGAATAGACAAATCTATTGTAATTGAAGCAATGGAACAGGCAATGGTAGCAGCTTTTAAAAAGAAAACAGGAAACCCTAATGGAAAATGTACAGTAAATCCAGAAACTGGAGAAATTAGATTATGCTCATTTAAAACAGTAGTAGAAGAAGTAAATGATGATAGAATTGAAATTAGTTTAGAAGATGCTAGAAAAATAGTGCCTGATATCAATATTGGAGAAACAATTGAAAAAGATGAAGAATTAACTGATTTTGGTAGAGTAGCTGCAGGTACTGCTAAACAAGTAGTAGTTCAAAGAATTAAAGAAGCAGAAAAAAATAATATAACAGAAGAATTTAAAGATAAACAAGATGAGTTATTAGTAGGTATCTTATCTAGAGAAGATGCTAATAACTATTATGTAGATTTAGGAAGAACTCATGGTATTTTACCTAAAGATGAAATAATTCCAGGAGAAAAATTAGAAATGGGTTCTTCAGTAAAGGTATATGTATCTAAACTTGATATTGGTACTAAAGGAGTATTTATATTACTATCTAGAAAGCATTATGGATTTTTAAAGAGATTATTAGAGTTAGAAATACCTGAATTAAGTGATGGATCTGTAATTCTATATTCTGTAGCAAGGGAAGCAGGTTCAAGAAGTAAAATTGCTGTATATTCAGAATTTAGTAATATAGATCCACTTGGAGCAATAATTGGTGAAAAAGGAAGTAGAATTAATAGAGTTTTAAAACAAATAAATGGAGAAAAAATAGATATAATATTATATGATAAAGATCCTGCTACATTTATTGCAAATGCTTTATCTCCTGCTAAAAATATAGAAGTACGTATATTAGATGAAAAGAAAAAAGAAGCTCTTGCCATTGTAGACAATGATAATTTCTCATTAGCAATTGGTAAAAAGGGACAAAACGTTAAACTAGCGTCTAGACTTACTCATTATAAAATAGATGTAAAAAAAGCTGAGGATGTAGAAGAATAGATGAAACAAAAAAAAATACCAATGCGTACTTGTATTGTTTCTAAAGAGCAATTACCTAAACAGGAGTTAATTAGGGTTGTTAGAACTAAAGAAAATGTTGTCGTAGATTTAACAGGAAAAGTTAATGGACATGGTGCATATATTAAAAAAGATAATGAAGTATTAGAGAAAGCAATTAAAAGTAATATTTTAGGAAAAAAACTAGAAGTAGAAATACCCAATGAAGTGTATGAGGAGCTAAGAAATATTATAAATAAATAAACTTTGGAGGTGATTTATATGATGAGTGTAAAAGAATATTCAATAGATGTTAATAAGAGCATTGAAGAAATATTAAATTTATGTAAAACTTTAAATATAAATGCAACAAATGAAGATGATATGTTAGATGATGATGCAATAATTATGTTAGATAATGAAATTGCAAATATAAGTGAAGAAGAAACTGTAGATAATGATTTTGATTCTGAAGAATTTGAAGATAGTTATTTAGAAGAATTAGATGAAATAGAAGAACGTAAAGAAAATATAACAAAGAAAAAGAAAAAAAATAATGATGTAAATAAAGAAGATAAAGAAGATTTTCGTAAACAAAGAAAAGAAATGTATAAGCATAAAGAAAAACTAAAAGAAAATAAAGTAGAAGATGATGAAAATGTTATACTTTATAGTAACGGTATGAGTGTTTCTGATTTAGCAAGTTTACTTAATGTTGGAGTAGGAGAAGTCTTGAAAAAGATAATGGGACTTGGTATGATGTTAACACTTAATAGTGCAATTGATTTTGATACTGCAGAAATAATAGTATCAGATTATAGCAAAACTTTAAAAAGTGATACAACAAGGGATGAAGTTAATTTTGAAGAATTAGAAATTGAAGAAAAAGAAGAAGACTTAGTAGAAAGAGCACCGGTAGTAACGATTATGGGACATGTAGATCATGGTAAGACTACTTTGCTTGATACTATTAGAAAAACTAATGTAGCTAGTGGTGAAGCAGGAGGAATAACTCAAGCAATTGGGGCTTATCAAATAAGTTATAATGGTAAGAGAATAACGTTTATAGATACTCCTGGTCATGCTGCATTTACAGAAATGCGTGCAAGGGGAGCTAGTGTTACAGATATAGTAATTATTATTGTAGCAGCAGATGATGGTGTAATGCCTCAAACTAAAGAAGCAATTGATCATGCTAAAGCTGCCAATGTTCCAATTATTGTAGCAGTAAATAAAATGGATAAACCTGATGCAAATCCAGAAAGAGTACTTACTGAAATGGCACAAAATGGAATAACCCCTGAAGAATGGGGTGGAGATGTTATGTTTGTAAATATCTCTGCTAAAACAGGTATGGGAATAGACGATTTATTAGAAAGAATATTATTAATAAGTGAAATACAAGAATTAAAGGCAAACCCTAATCGTTATGCCAAAGGAACTGTAATTGAATCAAAAATGGACAAAAATTTAGGAGTAGTAGCAACTTTATTAATACAAAATGGAACATTAAGACTTGGGGATAATATAGTAGTAGGTACTGCTCATGGAAGAGTTAGAACTTTAAAAAATGATAAAGGAGAAAATTTAGTAGAAGCAGATCCTTCAACGCCAGTAACTATCACAGGATTAAATGAAAGCCCTTCAGCTGGTGATAAATTTATGGTATTTGAAACAGAAAAGAAAGCTAGAAATATTGCTGAACAAAGAAAAACAAATGAAAAATTAAAGAATAATAAAACTACAACTTCTGTTAGTTTAGATGATTTATTTTCTAGAATTAATTCTGGATGCAAAGAGATTAATGTTGTATTAAAGGCCGATGTTAAAGGTAGCGAAGAAGCTGTTAAAAATTCTTTGTTAAAACTAGATGTTGAAGGTGTAAAAATTAACGTTATAAGAAGTGGAATAGGTACTGTAACAGAAAGTGATATTGTATTAGCATCTGCTTCAAATGCAATAATTATTGGATTTAATATTAGACCAAGTAATAAGATTATGGAATATGCTAAAGAAAAAAATATTGATATTAGATTATATAATATTATTTATAAAGTAGTGGAAGAAATGGAAGATGCCATGAAAGGTGAGTTAGATCCAGAATATGAAGAAAAAGTAATTGGATCAGCAGAAGTTAGAAAATTATTTAAATTTTCTAAAGTTGGAACAATTGCAGGTTCTTATGTAACTGATGGTATTATAAAAAGAGATGCTAAAGCTAGAGTAATTAGAGATGGTGTTATTGTTTATGATGGTAATATCAATTCAATAGCAAGAGAAAAAGATCAAGTCAAGGAAGTAAAACAAGGATTAGAATGTGGTATTACTATAGAAAACTTTAATGATATTAAAGAAAAAGATATTATTGAAGCATATGAAATATGTGAAATAAAAAGATAATAAATGTTTATTATCTTCTTTTATTGTTAAACATTAGTTAAAATTTCACCGATTTATAATATTGATAACAAACAAAGGTGACCTTTGTTTGAAAGATAAGT
>CALVPR010000012.1 GCA_944351765.1 uncultured Bacilli bacterium | reverse complement strand
ACTTATCTTTCAAACAAAGGTCACCTTTGTTTGTTATCAATATTATAAATCGGTGAAATTTTAACTAATGTTTAACACCCTATTTTAGAAAAAAATCAAAATAAATGGATAGCTCAAGTTGGACTAGAGTATCTGCACTGAAGAATAAATGATTCATTTGTTTTTGTGAGAATAAAAAATATAATTAATATGATTTAATATATTATATGAATTTTAAAATACATTATTAATAAAAAAATAGTACACATAGATTTTATTGATCTTTATTTGGTACTAATTTTTTAATTTTATAATTTGTTTCTTCATTTAATCTTATCATAGGAGTAATTACAACATTAATATCTTGATCATGTTTTTTAAATTCATTTTCTTTCATTAATTTTTGTAATTCATCTTTTACATTTGCTATTTTTTGATTACATTCAAAATATGCTCTATGTGCATCTATTATTTCGATATTGTTTCTTTTTTTTGTTCCATACATTACTAATTTTAATGATTCTAATATACCATAACTTATAATTATTGTTGGAATAAAAGAATTAGCAAAAAATATAGATAGTAAAAGAAATAATCCCATAGTAATATTTGTAAAACGCGTAATTACTTTTCTTTTTCTTTCATTAAATTTTAACAAGATTAAATTTGTATGAATTTTTTTGGAAATTGTCTGTAACTCTTCTAATTCGTTTTCTTTCGTTAAAATGTTTTTAATATTCTTATTATTATTGCTTTTAACTAAATTAATATTACCTTCAGTATCTGAAACGATATATTTGTTATCATCTATCTTAATAAATTTGTGATTCATAAATATTCTCCTTTGTGTTCATTATAATATAATAATTTTATAAAATAATCAATATATAAAATATATATGTTATTTATTTCTAGTTAGAATTTTCTTTTGCTTGTATTCATTATTTGGTTGTATCATAGGTTTAATATTAGTTTTTGAATAAGATAATACTTGATAATTACTATTAGTTTTTAATTCTTCTAATTCTTTAGTTAATATCTCAACTTTTTGTAAATCTGTTTTTATAGAAGAATTTATATTTTTAATTTTTCTTTTATTGAATATCTTTATTCCATAAATACCTAAAGTTAGTCCTTTCATAATTAATAAAACATAAAAAATGGGAACCAACACTTTTATAATATTAAAATAATTGAAAGAACTAGGAATGTTACTCCAAATCATAAAAATTCCTCCAATTGCAATAAAAATGTTCATTACTTTTCTTGCTTTTTCTTTATGTTTTATTTCTTGTAGTAATTTGTTATTTTTAGTTAAAGTATTATTAATATCTTCAATTTCATTTTCTTTCATAAGTATTTCTTTAATATTATCATTACTTTTTGTAATAACTATTTCCCCATCATCATTTGTTACGATGTAGTTGTTATCATTTAGTTTCATATATTCTATATTCATATATATTCCTCCTTGTTGCCATCTATAATATAATAAATAATAAATTAGATAAATAGTCAACGTAAAATATTTTCTTTTAAAATTAAATATGATATAATGTAGGGGCGAGGTGTTATATATGAATGACATACAAAATAAAGCAATAACTAAAAGAGATGTTGATTTTGCTAAATGGTATACTGATGTTGTTAGAGCAGCTAGGCTTGCAACATATTCTAACACAAAGGGATGCATCGTATTTGAACCAAATGGATATGCTATTTGGGAAAGAATGCAAAGTGTACTTGATAATGAATTTAAGAAAACAGGGCATCAAAATGTTTATATGCCACTTTTGATACCAGAAAATTTAATGAATAAAGAAGGAGAACTTGTAAATGGTTTTGCTCCAGAAGTAGCATGGGTTACTGTTGGGGGTCAAAAAGAATTAGATGAAAGATTATGTATAAGACCAACTTCTGAAACTTTATTTAGTGATTATTATTCTACAGTTGTAAAATCATATCGTGATTTACCTAAATTATATAATCAATGGTGTAATGTCCTTAGATGGGAAAAAGAAACAAGACCATTTTTAAGAAGTAGAGAATTCTTATGGCAAGAAGGACATACAGTACATGAAACAAAAGAAGAAGCTGAAAAAGAAACTTTACAAATGCTTAATGTGTATAATGATTTCTTTCATAATTATTTAGCTATTCCTTCGATTGTAGGTAAAAAAACAGATAAAGAAAAATTTGCAGGAGCAGAATATACATATACAGTAGAGTCTCTTATGTATAATGGAGTATCTTTACAATCAGGTACATCACATTATTTTGGACAAAAGTTTTCTCGTGCTTATGATATAAAATTTGTAAATAGAGAAAATAAATTTGATTATGCTTATCAAACATCATGGGGAGTAACTACTAGAATGATTGGAGCCTTAATAATGGTTCATTCCGATGATTATGGACTTGTACTTCCACCGAAGATTGCTCCAAGACAAGTAGTAATTATTCCAATTAAAGATACTCTAGAAGTAAATGATTTAGCAAATAAATATTTAGATGAATTAAATAGAAATAATATTATTTCATATATAGATAATACTAATAAGAGTGCAGGATTTAAGTTTGCTGAAGCAGAAGTAAATGGTATTCCTGTTAGAATAGAAATAGGACCAAGAGATTTAGAAAATGGTAAAGTAACTATTGTTAGAAGAGATACTAGAGAAAAAATAGAAATAGATGTTAATTCAGATATAGTAAATATTGTTAATAATTTAATGAATGAAATACAAGATAATTTATATAATAGAGCATTAGAAAGAAGAAATAAACAAACTTATGTTGCACATAATTTAGAAGAAATGACTAATATTATGAATGAACATCCAGGATTTATTAAAGCAATGTGGTGTGGTAATCATGAATGTGAAACAAAGATAAAAGAGATAAAAGGAACTAAATCAAGATGTATACCTTTTGATGAAGAACAAGAACATATTGATGATAAATGTGTTTGTTGTGGAAAACCTGCCAAAGAAATGGTTATTTGGGGTATACAATATTAAAGTGTTATGATATAATTTAAATAGTTTGGAGGTTAATATGGAAACAGCAGTATTAATAATAGCAATTTTATTAATTGGATTAGTATTATTACAAAGTGCAAAAGCAGAGTCAGCTTCACAAATAATTCAAGGTGGAAATTCTGATTTGTTTTCAAATAGAAAAGAAAGAGGAGCAGAATTATTTATAAGCAGATTAACGATGCTTCTTGGTATGGCATTTTTTGTGCTATGCTTATTTATATCATTTAGATAGACTTAAAAGATTTTTTAAGTCTTTTTCTAATTAGGAGGATAAAATGAAAGAAAGAATAATAGAATTACTTAAACAAAACTCATCATTAAATATAATAGATATAAATGATATTTTAGGATTAAAAAGTCCCGTAGAATTTGGTGAACTACAAGATTTAGTAAATGCAATGTGTGAAGAAGGAATTTTATATCATAGTAATAAAGATAAATACTTATTATTTGCAAATAGTCATTTAATAAAAGGAAAGTTACAATTAAAGTCTAGTGGTTATGGATTTATCTTGGGAACAGGATTAGAAAAAGATATTTATATTAATGAAAAAGATATAAATGGCGCATTAGATGGAGATATTGTAGCAGTAGAAATTACTAATAGAAAAGATTTTGAAGGAAAAATAGTTAAAATATTAAAGAGAAATGATAAAGTAATTATTGGGGAAGTAGTAGTTAAAGATAATAAATTTTATGTAACTACGAATAAAGGCGGTAGTGATATATATATACCAAATGATATGTTAAATGGTGCTGTTGAGGGGCATAAAGTAGTAGTAAAAAGAGATGAAAAAAATAGAACTAGGGGAGAAATAACTACTATAATAGGTCATAAAAATGATGTTGGTGTAGATATTTTATCATATGTATATGAATATGGATTTAAACCCAAATTTCCTGATGAAGTAATGTTAGAAGTAGATAATATCCCTGATAGTGTATTAGATAAAGAATATGAAGGTAGAATTGATTTAAGGGATAAGAAAGTTTTTACAATTGATGGGGCTGATACCAAAGATATAGATGATGCCGTATTTTGTTATAAAAATGTAGATGATACTTATACTTTAGGTGTTTGTATTGCAGATGTTTCACATTATGTAAAAATGGGAAGTAAAATAGATACAGAAGCATATGAAAGAGGAACTAGTGTTTATCTAGTAGATAGAGTTTTACCAATGCTTCCACATAAATTATCTAATGGTATATGTTCTTTGAATCCAGAAGTAGATAGACTTGCATTATCGTGTATTATGAAAATAGACAGTAATGGTAATGTTATTAATTATGATATATGTGAAAGTATTATTAGAAGTAGAAAGAAAATGACTTATGATGCTGTTAATAGTATTTTAGAAAATAATATTGTACCAGAAGGTTATGAAGAGTTTGTAGATGACTTAAAAACTATGAATGATTTATCTAATATATTAAGAAAAAAAATGATTACTCGTGGATATATTGATTTTGATACTAAAGAAGCTAAAATATTAGTAGATGAAAAGTGTCACCCTTATGAAATTAAGTTAAGGGAACAAAGAACAGGTGAAAAGTTAATTGAAAACTTTATGATTGTTGCTAATGAAACAGTTGCCTCTTCCATATTTTATAGAAGTGATGGAGTTCCTGGAATTTATCGTGTTCATGATAGACCAAATGAAGCAAAATTACAAAAATTTATGGATTTCTTATCTACCCATGGTTATAGTGTTACAGGTAAGAAAAAAGGTAAAATTTCTGTAAAAGATTTGAGAAATATAATTGACCAAATAGAAGATGAAAGAGTTAAACCAATATTAAATGAATTATTAGTAAGAACAATGGCTAAAGCTGTATATTCTGAAGAGAATATTGGGCATTTTGGACTTGGTAGTAAATGTTATAGTCATTTTACTTCACCAATTAGAAGATATCCAGATTTAATATTACATAGATTAGTAAAAATTTATAATGGTGATTATAACTATGATTTAATTGATTACTTTAAAAAAGAATTATCTGTAATGTGTGAACATACGTCTACTAGAGAAAGAGATGCTGATTCTTGTGAACGTGATGTTGATAAGATGAAAATGGCTGAGTATATGGAAGACCATATTGGAGAAGTATTTGAAGGAGTAATATCTGGAGTACAAGAATTTGGTATTTTTGTAGAACTTCCTAATTCAGTTGAAGGATTAATTAGAATTGAAGATTTACCAGGATATTATACATTTAATGAAAAAGCAATGGCCTTGTACAGTAAAAAGAATGGTAAAAAATTTACTTTTGGAGATTCAATTACTGTTAAAGTAGTACGAGCTTCAAGAGAGACAAGTACTGTTGATTTTGAATTAGTTGATAATAAAAAATAATATTTATTAAAAAAGAAAGGACTTAATTATGAGTAGTAAAATAATAGAGTTATTAAGTTCCAGAAAGAATAATAATTTAACAATAGAAGAAATAGTTGAACAATTAGGGGAAGATTTAGAAAAAGTAAAAGGAGTATTATCTTTTCTTGAAACAGAAGGAATAGTTTTTCTTCAAAGTAATGGTAAATACATTCTTACTGAAAATACTAGGTTAAAGAAAGGTATAGTTAAAATGACTTCTAGTAAGGGTCCGATTGTTGTATTTAATGATAGAAGTGAATTAAAACTTTCTAATAAACATTTAAATAAGTTAAATAATAATGATGTCGTTTTAGTTGAACCATATAATAAAAGTGGTATAGCTATGATTGTTAAAATTTTAAACCATAATATAGAAAATTATGTTGGCGAAGTAATAAAAGATGGTAATTTATATAAAGTAGTTTCTAAAAATAGAGAAGATGTTGTTTTGAATGAAATTTATCCACTTGGTACAAGAGTATTAGTAGATGTTAAAACTAAGAATATTATAAGTGTATTAGGACATAAAGATGATCCTAATACACTGGTAAAAGAAATTTTAGCCAAACATAAATTTCCCATATCCTTTAGTGAAAAATATTTAAAAGAATTAGAGAAAATACCTTCTTCTTTAACTGAAGAAGAAATAGAGAAATTGAAGCAACAAGGTACAGTAGATATTAGAAACTTAGATATAATTACTATTGATGGAATAGATACTAAGGATTTTGATGATGCAGTTGGATATAATAATTCAAATATATATGTATCAATTGCTAATACAACAAGAGTTATAAAAGAAAACACAGCAATTTGGGATGAAACTTTAAAAAGAGGTATTTCAGTATATACACCTGGAAGTGTTGAACCAATGACACATCATAAAATATCTAATGGGATTTGTTCTTTAGTTCCTTTAGATGATAGATGTACATTAACTACAACTGTTAAAATAGATGATTATGGTAATATAATTTCATATGATATTTTTCCTAGTATTATTAATAATAAGAAAAGGGCAACATATGAAGATGGTAATGAATATTTAGAAAATGGTAAAGTAGTAGATGGATATGAAAATTATACGCAGTTATTAGATACTTTATATGACAAAGCAATGTTAGTAAAAGAAAAAATGTTAAGAGAAGGATTTTTAAATTTTTCTGATATGGAAGTTAAGTTTTACTTTGAAAATTATAGAATAGTAGAATTAAAACAGAGACATCAAGGAAAAACAGAAGAACTAATAGAGTTTTTAATGATTCTTAATAATATGGTTATGGTTGATTATTTTATAAAAAATAATTTGCCATTTATGGCTAGAAATCATGATGAACCTAATTACATTAAATTGAAAGATTGGTGTATTTTACTTAGACATAGAAATTATAAATCAATTATATCAGATAAATTGACTCCTGAAGAAATTATGTATAATCGAAGTTTATACGAAAATAATCCTGAAAAAGAAGTTTTAGATAGAATAGCAATTATGTGTCAGGCTAAAGCCAAGTATAGTGCTACTTGTTTAGGACATTATGCTCTTGGAGATATTCCTTATGCAACATGGACTTCTCCAATTAGAAGACTTGCTGATTTTATTAATCAAAGAATATATTTTGATGCAAAGAAATATGGAAATGAATATGCTAGAGAAAAATGGGAACCAATAATGCCTCAACTAGCAGAATTAGCCAATAGTGCTGAAAAACGGGCAGAAAAAGTAGAAAAGAAATTAGATGACATTAAAAAAGCTGAGTATATGTCTAATTTTATTGGAAATGAATATACAGCTATTGTTTCAGAAGTTTCTAAAACTTATGTAAAAGTTGTCTTACCTAATATGTGCGAAGGTAAAGTTTTATTACGAAAGGGTAGTTACAAAACAAGTAAAGATAAATTTATTTTATACGATGTAAATGCTGGAACTAAAATAATAGTTGGTGATCAAATAAATGTTAAGTTAAGAAAAGTAGATATTATAGATGGAACTTTAGATTTTTTGAAAGTAGAGGAGAATAAGAAGTATGGAAAAGAAGGTTACAAAACGAAAAAGAAAGTTAAAGGTAGGTAGAATACTAATTGCTCTTACTATATTAGTAGTAGCAATTATAGGAATATACTTTTTAGTAACTAAATTAACTAATAATAATAAAAATAATAACGATGTAATTGCAGGAGATAAAAATCAGGGAACTGAAGTTAAAGAAGAAACTTATAAATTATCTATGGTTATGGTTGGAGATAATTTAATCCATTCTAGTATATATAATGAAGCAAATAGAAATGCTAATTATGATGGTTATGATTTTAAACCAATGATTACAATGATTAAAGATAAGGTTAAAGGTTATGATTTAGCATACTATAATCAAGAAACTATTTTAGGAGGAAGTGAATTAGGACTTTCTGATTATCCAACATTTAATTCTCCATATGAAGCAGGAGATGCAATGTTAGATGCGGGATTTAATATGGTTTCTCTTGCTACTAATCACACAATAGATAGAGGAGAAAAAGCCGTTCTTAATTCATGTGAATATTGGAATTCTAAAACTGATGTTTTAACCGCAGGTAGTTATTGTAGTGAAGAAGAAAGAAATGAAGTAAAAGTAATGGAAAAGAATAATATTACTTATACAATGTTAAACTATACTTATGGTACAAATGGTATTGCTATTCCTAAAGGTAAAGATTATTTAGTTAATGTTTGGCCAATGGATTATAATGCTGACTATGGAGTAGGATATGAAGCATTTAAGGAAACTGTTAAAAAAGACGTAGAAAGAGTAAGAGATAAAGTAGATGTATTAATTGTAGCAATGCACTGGGGAGTAGAATATACACATACTCCAACTAAATATCAAAAAGATGCAGCAGAATTTTTAGCATCTTTAGGTGTTGATATTGTAATAGGAACTCACCCACATGTAGTTCAACCAGTTGAATGGATAGATGATACAATAGTATTTTATTCATTAGGTAACTTTATATCTGCTCAAGATCAAAAAGATAATTATAATAAAATGGTAGGACTTATGTCATCTTTGGATATTACTAAAACAGTAAAAGGTGATGACATAGATATTAAAATAGATAATATTAATAATGAACTTATATATACTAGACATATTGGATATAGACAGTTTAAAGTTATACCATTTAGCGAAATGGATTCAACATATTTATTTAATTATGAAGAAATATATAATAAATATAGTGAAGTAGTAAAAATGTATGATGAAACAATGCCAGTGGTAGCATTATCTTAGAAAATACTAGTAATTAATTTACTAGTTTTCTTTTTTATGATATATTATACTTAGGATGTGATATTTATGGAAATTATAAATAGAAAAGCAAGATTTGATTATGAAATAGAAGATGAGTATGAAACGGGTATAGCTTTAAAAGGAACGGAAATAAAGTCAATTAGAAATGGTAAAGCTAATATTAAAGATAGTTATGCAATCATTAGAAATAATGAGTTATATTTATTGAATTCTAATATTTCTTTATATGAAGAAGGAAATAGATTTAATCATGAAGAAACAAGAACTAGAAAATTACTTATGCATAAAAGAGAAATATTGAAATTAAAAGATAAGATAGAAAAGGAGGGATATACTTTAATACCTTTAAAGATGTATTTTAAAGGAAGTAAATTAAAAGTGCTAATAGGTCTTGCTAAAGGTAAGAAAAATTACGATAAAAGAGAAGCAATTAAGAAAAGGGATACAGAAAGAGAAATGCAAAAAATAATTAAATATAGGTAGGGAGAAATATGAAGATTTTATTATATACAGAAGGACTTAAAAAAATAGGTAAATCAGGGTTAGGAAAGGCTGTTAAACATCAAATTAATGCATTAAAAGAAAATAATGTTGATTATACATTGGATCCTAAATGTACTGACTATGATATAGTACACATAAATTTTTATGGACCTAAATCGTATTTTTTAGCAAAAAAAGCTAAAAAAATGGGAAAGAAAGTTGTATATCATGCCCATAGTACGGAAGAAGATTTTAGAAATTCTTTTATATTTTCTAATCAGTTATCTAAATTGTTTAAATGGTGGATATGTAAATGTTATAAATTAGGAGATGTAATTATAACCCCAACAGAATATTCAAAAAGATTATTAGAAAATTATAATTTAGGTAAGAAAATTTATGCTATATCTAATGGAATTAATATGGAATTCTTTGAAAGAAATATAAAAAATGGTGAAAAATTTAGAGAAGATTTTGGATATAGTAAAGAAGATAAAGTTATTATGGGAGTAGGATTATATTTAGAGAGAAAAGGAATTTTAGATTTTGTTGAACTTGCTAAAAGAATGCCAGAATATAAATTTATTTGGTTTGGTTATAGTCCCTTATATGCATCTCCTAGAAAAATTAGAAAAGCAGTTAAAACGAAACTTCCCAATTTATATTTTGCCGGTTATGTAGAACCAGAAGTATTAAGGGGAGCTTATTCTGGTGCTAATCTTTATTTATTTCCAACTTTAGAAGAAACAGAAGGTATTCCTATATTAGAAGCATTAACAGAAAAAATTCCTTCAATAGTAAGAGATATACCTATATTTGATGAATGGTTAGTTGATGGCAAAAATGTTTATAAAGCTAAAGATATAGAGGAATTTGAAGATAAAATAAAAGGAATTTTAGAAAGAAAACTAAAAGATGTAACAGAAGAAGGATATAAAGTAGTAAGTGATAGAGAAATTAAAACAGTAGGTAAAAAATTAATTCAAGTATATAAAGATTTAATGAATAATAAAATATAAAGGAGAGATTTATGAAAAAAATTATAATGGGGATTATGATTATTATTCTATTAAGTGGCTGTGCCGAAGAAGAAAAAGATATGTGTACTTATAATATAGAAGAAGGTAAAATTTATGCTACTAGTAATTATGAAAATGATATAAAGACCTGTGAAAAAGTAAATTATGTATATGACGAATATGATTTAAAAATTGAAACAGTACCAGGTTCTGATAAAGCAGTATTTACAATGAATTTATATTATAAAGATAAAGTTATAAACAATAAATTTACTAATGTTGAATTTATGAATGCTGATGTGGTTAAAGTAAATGGTAATATATTTGTTAAACTTGTCACTGGAGCTCAAGATTATAATATTTATTTAATCGTTTTTGATAAAGATGGCAAAGTTTTAAAAGAATTAGAAAGAGTTAATATGAAAGAAATTGAAGATGATTCATTTGAAGTTTTAGAATATAATATTTATTCTATTGGAGGATATAATTGTTCCGAATATGAAGATAAAGAACAAGTGGCATATACAGAAAATGTATATTCAACTAGTACTTTAGAACTTATTGATAGTACTGAATTTAAAATAAAAGATGTATGTTACTAATTTATAAAATTATATAATAGTTATTTTTTTCTTTCTAAAACATATAGTTATAATGTAAATAAAGAAAGGAATGATAAAATAATTATGGAAACACTTAAAGTAGGAACTAAATCAAATCCTAATTCAGTTGCAGGAGCACTTGCTAATGTTTTTAGAGAAAAGGGAAGTGTGGAAATTCAAGCAATAGGGGCTGGAGCATTAAATCAAGCGATTAAGGCTATTGCTATTGCAAGAGGATTTGTGGCTCCTTCAGGTAAGAATTTAGTATGTATTCCAGCATTTACTGATATAGTAATTGATGGAGATGAAAGAACGGCAATTAAGTTAATTGTAGAAGCAAGATAAATTTAATACACGCATATTTATATGTGTGTATTTTTTTTATGTTAAATTAATTATATGAAAAAAATAATAAAGATTTAATTAATTAGATGGTTGCTAGTATGTTATAATATTTTTAACGAAGTAATATCTTTTAAACAAACATATATAAGCAACTAAACCAACAGTAGAGAACAAATTACCTAATATTATAGTATAATTATTTTGAGGTGGAAATCTTATGGATAATAATAAAATTGGAAAATTTATTGCATTTCTTAGAAAGAAAAAAGGATTAACTCAACAAGAATTAGGCGATAAATTATTTGTAACTGATAAAGCAGTAAGTAAATGGGAACGAGGATTAAGTTTACCTGATATAACAATTTTAGAAAAATTAGCGGATGAATTAGATACAGATATTTATGATATATTGCAAATAGAAAACAAGAACAATATTGATGTTGAAAAAATATTACAAGAAGAAAAAGTAAAAATAAAAAGGCAAATATTAAAAAGAATAACAGTAATAATAATTCCAATCATTCTTGTTATTTGTGGTATTTTATTTAAACTTATACCTTTTGGTTATGATATTATTCATGTTAGATATAATCATAATGAAAACAAGTTAATCGATTTAGGTGTGCCTAAGTTTTCGTTTTCTATGAAGAATAATGATAATAGTTATTCTTATAAAAACTTTAGAGGAAAAAGTATTTTAAAAAGTGAAATAAAAAGTTATCTAAATACTTTAGAACACATTTCTTGTAATGATACTACATATTTTTATGATTCTATTGCTAATATTACTATTGTTGATTATTCAGTTGAAGGTAATTTATTATACAACACTATTTCTTATCATGTTAGAAATGGAAATTATTGTGATTCTTTAGAAGTAAAAGAGTATGCAGAAAAATTAGGAGCATTAAATACTATTCGAACATTATATGCAGAAAAGTCTAATTTAACAATTTATTTTGATCCTAGCTTAAAGATTAAAGATAATAAAAACAATTGGGAGGCATCATTAAAAATTTATTATCTTGATGAAGAAACAAGTAAAGTTATTGAAAAATCAAAGGGAACATTTGAAATAAAAGACGATGAATTAATTTATTATCGAACAGAAATATTAGAACATGAAGATAGTGTAGAAATTCCAAATATTTCTAATTTTGTTATAAAAGAACAAAAATTAATACTTAAAGATAATTATCTTGAAAACTATGAGAAAGGTATTATTTTGAAGTGAGGTACAAATTATGAAAAAGATTTTTAATAAGATAAAAAATAATATATTTTTGACAGATTTGATTTTTATTATATTCAATATATTTCTTAATATCATTTTTTACATATTTAATATAAGATTTAGATTATGGTTTATTATTTTAATAATTATAATATCAATATTAGGATTTATTATTGGAATTATTCAATTATTATATAAAGCATCTGAAAATAAGAAAACTATTATAATATTTTCACTTTTATATGTTGTGTGTATGATAATATTTATTATTATTGTTATGCCATTTATAAATTTTGTATCATTTTTTTGTTATCGTCCTGAGCATACTGTAATTTTAGATGGAAAAAAGTATGTAGCAGTTGTCAATTCGTTTCTTTATGTTGATGTTGATTATTATGATTATTATGGACCATTACTAATGGGAACAAAAGTAAGAGTACATGGTTATTTTGGAGAAGGCGGATTTGATCCTTTTGTTAATTTTAACAATGTTAATAATGTTGAATATACCTATTATGATAGTAATGAAAAAATAATCTCTAAAAAAGAAGAAAGATTTATTAGAGATGATGATGGTAATATAATAGATAGAGACATTTACGAAAAAGATATTAATAATGAAAATAAATTCAATGAAAATGATAATTACATATTACCAGAACAGGAAGAAGTATTATATGAAAAAAAATTTAATGAAACAATATTAAGATTTGGAAAAGTTGATAGTGGATTGGGACAAAATATTTTAGTTCATGTTTTAAGAAGTAAAGATAATGGAAAAAATTTCTATGTAATATCAGATGATCTTATTAAAGTAAGTGATGAAGCAAAATTTGTGTTTTTAAATGAGAATTTAGGGTTTGCAATATCTACTGGTAAAATCTTTTTAAAACAAAATGTTAATAGTATATATGTAACTAATGATAGTGGAAAAACTTTTCAATCTTCAAACTTTAAATATGAGAATGATAATGTTACTTATTTAGATGTAGTAGATCTTCCTTACTTTGAAAAAGATACATTAAAAATAAAGTGTTCTGCATATCAATTTAATTCAGATATAGGAAAATATGAAGACAAAGAATTAATATTTATTAGTAATGATAATGGATTAAATTGGGAATTAGATAAATAATTTAAAAGTTAGGAAGTTGTTAAAATATTGTAAAGATTAAGAAGATTTTGAATTTGATGTTTATAATGAAGAAAGTAAAATTATCAGTTATATATATGATAATGAGCCTATGTAAAAATGATAAAATGAATTTCTAAAGGAGATGTTATATTATGAAGAAAAGTATGATTTTAAATTTAATAATATTTGTTGCTATATTAATTGTAATTAGTTTAATTGGTATATTTTTCTTTATTATTTTAAAAGATGATGCTGAGGTAGATGAAAGACTTTATGAAGATTTAAAACTAGTATCTGTTCATAATGAATATGCTTTAGCGGTTGAAAAAGAACTCACGATGACAACTCAATATGCTGTTTTTAAAAATACTGAATACAGTACATATAGAAAAATATTTTCTATACCCACATTTAGTACACCAGAAGGAAGATTGGTTTGTTGGAGTAATGATAAAATTTATATACTTACCCCATATAATGGGGAGTTTACTTCATATAATTTAGATGATGGCAATATTTCAGCCAACACAAATTTATATGGTTTATTAAGACCCTTCACAGGAAGATTTGATAGGATTTTAGGTATAGATGATGGATATATATATATTGAATATTCACATAATGCAAATAAATACCATGGTAAAATAGATTTAGATTTACAAGAAATAATTGAAATACAAGAAGAAGATATTCCAGAAAACTTAAAGAGATAATTTTAAATTTGATGGAATATATTTGATATACAAATTCAAAAACAAGTTTTTTGTGTAATAGATTTCAACTAATATTTGAAAAAAATAAATACAGAAGAATAAATAAAAAAATATGAATAAAATTAAAATATCATAAATATATTAAAATAGTGGGAAAGTGTAAATTTTAATTAATAAAGTATTATTGATAAGCTGAAAATACTTGACATAGGTGGGACTATTGTGGTATATTAACTGTGTTCAGAAATTTAAGTTTTGTGTTATCACAGAACTTATCTTTTGAGTAATAAATGAAACACCAGGGTATGTGTAGGAAAGGAGGGTTAAAATGCCTACAGTTAATCAAATTATTAGAAAAGGTAGAGGTAAAAAAGTTAGAAAGAGTAAATCACCAGCTTTAGGAGTAGGAATTAATAGTGTTCAAAAGAAAACTACTAAATTAGATTCACCTCAAAAAAGAGGAGTATGTACTCGTGTTGGAACAATGACTCCAAAGAAACCAAACTCTGCGCTTCGTAAATATGCGCGTGTTCGTTTATCTAATGGAATGGAAGTTACTTGTTATATTCCAGGAATTGGACATAACTTACAAGAACACAGTGTTGTATTAATTAGAGGAGGACGTGTTAAGGACTTAATCGGTGTTAGATATCACATTATTCGTGGTACTATGGATACTGCCGGAGTTCAAAACCGTATGCAAGGTCGTTCTAAATATGGTGCAAAAAAACCTAAAAAATAAAACTTTTAAATTAATATATGTAAGGGAGGAGGAAGAACATGCGTAAAAGGCGTGCAGTAAAAAGAGATGTATTACCTGATGCAATATATAATTCTAAAGTTGTTACTAAATTAATCAATCAAATAATGAATGATGGTAAAAAAGGAACAGCTCAAAGAATAGTTTATGATGCATTTAAGATGATTGAAGAAAAAACTGGTAAAGAAGCAATGGAAGTATTTAATGCAGCAATGGAAAATATTAAACCAGCTTTAGAAGTTAAATCAAGAAGAGTTGGCGGAGCTAACTATCAAGTTCCAATTGAAGTTAAAGCTGAACGTGCTCAAACACTTGCATTTCGTTGGTTAGTACAATATGCAAGACTTAGAAATGGACATTCAATGTCTGAAAATTTAGCAAATGAAATAATTGATGCATCTAATGGAGTAGGAGCTTCTGTTAAGAAAAGAGAAGATACTCATAAGATGGCAGAAGCTAATAAAGCATTTGCTCATTATAGATGGTAATTAAGGAAAGGAAATAAAATATGGCTCGTAAAATATCGTTAGAACATACACGTAATATTGGAATTATGGCCCATATCGATGCTGGTAAAACAACAACAACAGAACGTGTTTTATATCATACTGGTAAAATCCATAAGATTGGTGAAACTCATGATGGAGAAAGCCAAATGGATTGGATGGAACAAGAACAAGAACGTGGTATAACTATTACTTCTGCTGCTACTACAGCATTTTGGAAAGGTTATAGATTTAATATTATAGATACTCCAGGACACGTTGACTTTACTATTGAAGTACAAAGAAGTCTTAGAGTACTTGATGGTGCTGTATTATTAATTGACTCTCAAGCAGGAGTAGAACCACAAAGTGAAACTGTATGGAGACAAGCTAATGAATACAAAGTACCAAGAATAATTTTCTCAAATAAAATGGACAAAATGGGTGCTGATTTTTACTTCAGTTTAAAAACTATTGGAGACAGATTAGGGGCTAATAGTGCTGCAATTGAGTTACCTATTGGTGCTGAAGATAACTTTAATGGTGTAATTGATTTAGTAACTATGAAAGCATATCATTTTGACGGTGGGCAAGATGAAAATTATACTGAAATTGAAATACCTGCTGACATGAAAGATAAAGCTCTTGAATATCGTAATGTCTTAATTGAAAAAGCAGCGGATTTTGATGAAGAATTAATGATGACTTATTTAGATGGAGGAGAAATTACAGTAGAAGCTCTTAAAAAAGCTATTAGAACTGGTGTATTAAAAGCAGAATTTTTCCCAGTTATGTGTGGAACTGCTTTAGGAAACATGGGAATCAAGTTATTACTTGATGCTGTAATTGATTATTTACCTGCTCCAACTGATGTAGAAGCAATTGAATGTACTGATATGAATGGTAATGAAGTATTAAGACATCCGTCTGATTCTGAACCATTTACAGCTCTAGCTTTTAAAATCATGACAGATCCATTTGTTGGAAAACTTACATTTTTTAGAGTTTATTCAGGAACATTAAATAGTGGTTCTTACGTACTTAACTCAACTAAAAATGCTAAAGAAAGAGTTGGAAGAATTCTTCAAATGCATGCTAATCACAGAGAAGAGATATCAGAAGTATATGCAGGAGATATTGCAGCTGCAGTAGGACTTAAAAATACAACAACTGCTGATACTTTATGTGATGAAAAGAAACCATGCATAATGAAAGGTATGGAATTCCCAGAACCAGTTATTTCACAAGCGGTTGAACCAAAATCAAAAGCTGACCAAGATAAAATGGGGTTAGCTCTTCAAAAATTAGCAGAAGAAGATCCAACATTTAAGATGCATACAGATCCAGAAACAGGTCAAACAGTTATTTCTGGTATGGGAGAATTACACTTAGATGTATTAATTGATAGAATGAGAAGAGAATTTGGTGTAGAAGCTACAGTAGGTGCTCCTCAAGTTGCTTATCGTGAAACACTTACTCAAACTGCAGAATGTGAAGGTAAACATATTAAACAATCTGGTGGACGTGGACAATATGGACATGTTTGGGTTAGATTTGAACCAAATCCAGAAAAAGGATATGAATTTGTTGATAACATTGTTGGTGGTGTAGTACCAAGAGAATATATTCCTGTAGTAGATAAAGGATTACAAGAGGCAATGCAAACAGGTGTACTTGCAGGATATCCAATGGTAGATGTAAAAGCTACATTATTTGATGGATCATACCATGATGTTGATTCATCAGAAATGGCATTTAAGATTGCTGCATCACTTGCTTTAAAAGAAGCTAAAAACAAATGTAAACCAGTTCTTCTAGAACCAATTATGAAAGTAGTAGTAGTTGCTCCAGAAGAATATACAGGTGCTGTAATGGGAGATATTACTTCAAGACGTGGTCGTCCACTAGGTCAAGAATCTAGAGGAAATGCAATCGCTTTTGAAGCAATGGTACCACTTGCAGAAATGTTTGGTTATGCAACTAGTCTTCGTTCTAATACACAAGGTAGAGGAAACTTCACTATGGTACTTGATCATTATGAAGAAGTTCCAAAATCTATTGCAGAAGACATAATCAAAAAAAATGGTGGAAATTAGGCAAAAATATTGCAATATTTCCAAAATTTGATAAAATAGAATATGTAATTAATTAAGAAAGAGAGGAAAATAAAAATGGCAAAAGAAAAATTTGACAGAAGCAAACCCCATGTTAACATTGGTACAATTGGCCACGTTGACCATGGTAAAACTACATTAACTGCTGCTATTACTAAAGTATTAGCAAGTAAAGGTGGAGCAGAATTCGTTGATTATGCTAACATTGATAAAGCTCCTGAAGAAAGAGAAAGAGGTATTACAATTAATACTTCTCACGTTGAGTATCAAACAGAAAAACGTCATTATGCTCACGTTGACTGTCCAGGACATGCAGACTATGTAAAAAACATGATTACAGGTGCTGCTCAAATGGATGGAGCAATTTTAGTTATTGCTGCAACTGATGGACCAATGGCTCAAACAAGAGAACACATCTTATTATCAAGACAAGTTGGAGTTCCTAAAATGGTTGTATTCATGAACAAATGTGACATGGTTGATGATGAAGAATTATTAGACCTTGTAGAAATGGAAATTCGTGAATTATTAAACGAATATGGATACGATGGAGATAATACTCCAGTAATAAGAGGTTCTGCATTAAAAGCTCTTGAAGGAGATGCTAAATATGTAGAAGCAATTGAAAAATTAATGGATGCAGTAGATACTTGGATTCCAACTCCAGAAAGAGATACTGATAAACCATTCTTAATGCCAATTGAAGATGTATTTACAATTACTGGTCGTGGAACAGTTGTTACAGGTCGTGTTGAAAGAGGACAATTAAAACTTAACGATGAAGTTGAAATAGTTGGATTAAAACCTACTAAAAAAACAGTTGTTACAGGAATTGAAATGTTTAGAAAACAACTTGACTATGCTGAAGCAGGAGATAATGCTGGTGTATTATTACGTGGTATTGCTCGTGAAGAAGTTGAAAGAGGACAAGTTCTTGCTAAACCAGGAAGTGTTCATCCACATAAAAAATTCAAAGCTGAAGTTTATGTACTTACTAAAGAAGAAGGTGGAAGACATACTCCATTCTTTGCAAACTACAGACCACAATTCTATTTCAGAACTACTGATGTTACTGGTGTAATTGAATTGCCAGAAGGAACAGAAATGGTAATGCCAGGTGACAAAGTAACTATGACTGTTGAATTAATTGCGCCAATCGCTGTTGAAAACGGAACTAACTTCTCAATTCGTGAAGGTGGACGTACAGTAGGTGCTGGTGTTGTATCAGAAATTATAGAATAAAATTAAATTATTAAATTTATAGAATTGGGAAACCAATTCTTTTTTTTTCATATTATATTATGGTGAATTATATGATAGATAAATTAATTGGAAATACTCCATGTATAAAAATAAAATATAAGTATAAAAATAAAATTGATTATATATATGTGAAATTAGAATATTATAATTTGACAGGAAGTATAAAAGATAGAATAGCTTTATATATAATAGAAAAAAATATAAAAAATGGTAATTTAAAACAAGGAATACCTATTGTTGAAGCAACTAGTGGGAATACTGGAATAGCTTTATCCGCAATAGGGGCTTACTACAATCATCCAGTATATATATTTATGCCAAATTGGGTAAGTGAAGAGAGAATAAAAATAATGGAAATGTATGGTGCTAAAGTTTTTTTAGTAAGCAAAGAAGAAGGTGGATTTATTGAAGCGGTAAGAAGAGCTAATAAACTTGCAAGTGAAATAAATGGATTTAGGTTTAATCAATTTAATAATATGGATAATATAGATGCCCATTATTTTACAACTGGTAAAGAAATAATAAATGATGTTTCAAATATTGGTGCATTTGTATCGGGAATAGGGACAGGCGGAACCTTAATGGGCGTTGCAAAAGCCTTAAAAGAAAAAGATAATAATATTAAAATATTTGCTATGGAACCACAAGAATCTCCTTTAATTAGTAAAGGTATAAAACTGTCAGATCATAAAATTGAAGGAATTGGTGATGATTTTATTCCTAATATTGTTAATTTAAATTATATAGATGAGATAATAACAATAAGTAGTAATGATGCAATAGCAGTGGCTCAAAAAATAGCAAAAGAATTAGGAATAGGTGTAGGTATTTCTAGTGGAGCTAATTTATTAGCGGCAATATTGATTAAAGAAAAAATAAAAAAGAATGTAGTTACAATATTTGTTGATGATAATAAAAAATATATATCTACAGATTTAAAAAAACATATTACATCAAGTAATATGTTAAAAGATATTTCTCTAATAAGTTTTTAAATTATTTAATTTTATTTTCAATCATGTTTAAAAAGTTAAATATCTTATTATTAATTACTAAAAAATGATTCCCCGGATATTCAATAATATTAGCATTAAATCCTAATTTTGAAAAATATATACCTTTAAATTTATCTTTGTTTTGAGGAGTATATCCCAAATTAAATTTTTTATATCCAAGTTTTGAATACTTCTTTATAATATCCCATGTTATTGAGTGAATTGCTCTTATATCTCTAAATTCTTCTTCATATCCTTCAACAAAAAAGTAAATTTCATCAACATTTTTAATAATTGCAACCGTTGCTACAACAAAATCTTTTTTGTATATATTATTTAATTTAATTGCTTTTTGCAATTCTTTAGAATATTTTTCAATTAATCTATCAGAATGTAATTTTTTGTTAATATAATAATTTTTGCTTTTTACATTTGAATCTAAAATTTTTTCGGTTAATTTTGCATTCTTTTTTCGTTCTTTCGTCAAAATATTATTGCAATTTTCTAAATAGATGTGTGGATTTAAATTAGCAAAATATATTTCAAATAAATTATAATTACTATTAAAATTATTAAAGTAATTTTCATAATATTTTATATCGTATTTTGTTTTTTTTCTAATTAGACTATAAAATTCACTAATACCGTTGTTATCACTTTTGGTTATTTTTATTCCCATTAATTTGTTTTCTTTAATATTTCTTTTAACAAATCTACTAAAATTGTTAAAAATTTGCTTTATGTTTCCATTGGTATTTAAGTTTATTGAATTAGTGATTCCAAGCATTTGACTTTTTTTATATCCTGTTTTATTAATATTATTTATAATATTCTTATTTTCATATAAAATATTATTGTTTTTATCAGTACTTTTTATTTGTACTAATGGATTAATAAAAATATATACATAGTTAAGTTTATAAAGATATTTTTTTAGGAGGTTTGTATAAGTATTTAATAAATCATAATTATCATAATCAATTAAATGTCCACCAGGTATATTTCCATAAATGTATTTAGAAAAAAATTTTTTATTTAAAATTAAAGATGCTGCGACTAAATTATTATTATCATCAATCATTCCTACATATAATGCATTATAACCATTAATTTTTTCTACATTAGCAAATTCTACGGTTTGAAAATAATTTCTTTTACTGTGAATTCTTGAATAGTTTTTAAATTGTATTTCATTTAAACTGATTATTTGCATAAATATTCCTCCCAAGTAATAATATTATAACATAATTTTTAAAAATATTTATTTTATTTTAATTATGTGTTATTATATATATAAATAAGGAAAGGAATATCATATGAAAAAAATCATTATAGTAAAAGATAGTAGTAGGAAAAAATTGATAAAAAATATTTTTTTAGAATGGGTTTTATACATACTATGCTATTCAATAATATTGATAATAATGTCGGTGTTATTTAAATCCTTAAGTATAAGTAATGAGTATTATGGTTTATATGCAGTTTTGGCTGCAATTATAATTTATATATTAAATCAAACAATAAAGCCAGTTTTATTTTTTGTAACATTACCTATAACAGCTTTAACAATGGGCTTGTTTTATCCTCTTATTAATGTTCTTATTCTTTATATAACTAGTTTTATTTTAGGAGATAAATTTCAAGTAACTGGCGTTATTATTCCATTTTTTATTGCTATTTTTATTTCACTATTGAATATAGTTATGGAAGGATTTATAATAAAACCAATTATAAGGAGTACTAAAAATAATGAATAGAGTATTTATATCTATATTTGGATTTGATATATATTGGTATGCAATATTGATATTAATAGGAATATTAATAGGAATATTTTTAGCGTGTAAAGAAGCCAAAAGAATATCTTTTGGTTATTCTTTTATGAATGATTTATCTTTTTATATTATTCCTATCTCTTTAATAGGAGCTCGTCTATATTATGTTATATTTAATTATTCTATTTTTAGGGGAGATTTTTTATCAATATTTAAAGTATGGGAAGGTGGTCTTGCAATATATGGTGGAATAATTGCGGGTATTATTTTTATAATATATTATTGTAAGAAAAATAATAAATCAATTTTAAAAACAACAGATATAATTGCTCCTAGTTTAATATTAGGGCAAGCAATTGGAAGATGGGGAAATTTTATTAATGGTGAAGCGTATGGACGACAAGTTACTTTGGAGTTTTTGCAAAAATTACATTTGCCTAATTTTATAATAGATGGTATGCATATTAATGGTATGTACTATGAGCCTACTTTTTTATATGAATCTTTATGGTGTGTATTGGGATTTATTGTTTTAATGATTATTAGATATAAGTGTAAAAATATAAAAATTGGTACTATTACTTCAGTTTATTTTATTTGGTATGGAATAGAAAGATTTTTTGTAGAAAAATTAAGAAGTGATAGCTTGTTTATAGGGGACTATAGAATAAGTGTAATTGTATCAGTCATAATTATTTTAGTGGGTATAGTAATTTTATTTATTAATAGAAATTTTCCTAAATATGATAATAGAAAGGATGAAGATTATGCAAAATAGGAATGTTGTAATAATTGGTTCTGGAGTTGCCGGAATGACTGCAGCAATTTATTTAAAAAGAGCAGGTATTGATACTTTAATAATAGAATGTGATGCTCCAGGAGGGCAATTAAATAAATCATCATCTATCGAAAATTATCCAGGATTTAAGTTTATTGATGGACCTACTTTAGCAATGAATATTTATGAACAAGTTATTGATTTAGAAACTGATTATTTATTTGATAAAGTAGTAGAAATAAAAGAGAAAGATGATAAAAAAATTGTAATTACTTCGAAAGAAAAGATTGAATGTGATTATATTATTATGGCAACAGGAAGAACATCTAGAACATTAAATTTAGATAATGAACGAAAATATATTGGAAAAGGAATAAGTTTTTGTGCATTATGTGATGGTAACTTTTATAAAGATAAAGAAGTTATAATTGTGGGTGGTGGTAACTCTGCAATAGAAGAAGCTATATATTTAGCATCTATTTGTAGGAAAGTTACAATTATTCATAGAAGGGATAAGTTAACTGCGGAAGAAGCTTTAATTAATAATTTAAAAGAATACAACAATGTTGAAATAATATATAATGCTAATATAAAAAAATATGACGATAAAGATGATAAAATAGTTTCTGTTACGTTAGATAATGATATGGTAATTCCTACTAGTGGTGTATTTATAGCAATTGGATATGTACCTATTAATAATTTGATTGATGTAAAAAAAGATAATGGTTATATTGTAGTAGATGATAATTATGAAACATCAATAAAAAATATATATGCTTGTGGTGATGCAATAAAGAAAAATACATATCAAATAGCAACAGCAGTAGGGGAAGCTACTAATGCTGCATCTAATATTATTAAGAAAATAAAAAATACTTAAAGATCCGTATACATTATCTTTATAAAATATTGAAAAAGTAATAATTCTATGATACTATTATTATGGTAGGTGTTCGTATGATAGAGATGATATTATTAGATTTAGAAAAACGAATTAATAATAATTATTTCAAAAGTAAAAATGAGTTAATAAATTATATTGAATTTTTAAGACAAAATAATAATTTAGATATAGAATTGTTTAATAAAAAAGTTAAAGAATTATTAGAGTTATATGATTCAAAAACTGTAAGTAGTGAATTACCACTAGATATGCAAAATTATACAGATGCTAAATTATCTAGTGGCAATTACATTGTATCTGGAGAAGATGATAAAGTATTAAAAACAAATAATAATATCGGAGAATTATCACAAGAATTTAAAAAAGTACAAAATGAAATAGTAGCGGACAACAAAGAAGGAAATATTAATGCTAACACAATTTTTAATCATATGGAAAAATATCAAAAAGAATCTTCAACATTAATGCCACTTTCTAATTTAAATATGGATATTATTGATAAAGAAATATTAGATAAAATTAAATTTTTTATAAAAAATGGAAATGTTAATATTTTTGAATATCAAGTAGATATAAGTAATGGAGTATTTCTGAATGTAAATACAAATGAACTTTTTGAAGTTAGAAAAAATCCTAATACTAATGCCTATGAAGTTTATAAAGGAAGTCAAGCTCAATATAATACTGAAACTATAAAAGATAATGAAGGTAGTGATATAACAGTAACAGATGATATTGCTAGTTTATCTGATGAAGAGTTAATGGCATATCAAGAAAGAACAAATATAACTTCAGCCCAAAGACAAATGGCAATAGTAGAATTAGCAAAACGAAAAAACAAGCCTAAAACAAGAGTATTAAGAATGAATCCATTAACAGGTAATAGAGCAGCATTTGTTAAAACAAGTTTTATTATGATTATGGGAATTTTATCTATTATAACTTGTATATTATTGTTATTACTTTTAAAATAAGTTATATACTTAAAGTGAGGGGATAACATGATGAATAAAATAAAAGATTTTTTTAAAGAAAATATTAAGTTTTTTATATTTTTAATAGTATTTATGGTTGTTATTAATATACCACTTCCATATTATATATTAGCGCCAGGTGGTGTAATAGATATAAGAGATAGAATAAAAATAGAGAATAAAAATGAAACGGAAGGAACTCTTAATTTACTTTATGTAACAGAATATGAAGCTAATGTTGGTATGATGGTAATGTCATATATATTAAAAGATTGGGATACAGAAAAAGTAGAAGAAGTTCAATTATCCAACGAATCTATGGAAGAAATAACAATAAGAAATAAAGTTATGCTTGAAAATTCAATGCAAAATGCAATATTGGTGGCATACAATAAATCAGGAAATACAGTTAATATAAAAGGACAAGAAAATATTGTTATAGCTACTACTAGTGATAATGGTATAAAAGTAGGAGATAAAATATTAAGAGCTAATGGTATAGATATAGATAATGTTGAAACATTAAGAGAAGTTATAGCAAAAACAGATATAGGGGAAACTATTGTTTTAGATGTAATAAGAGAAGATAAAGCGGAGCAAATAAATGTTAAAGTAACAGGAAATGATGAAACAAAAGCTGTTGGAGTAGTAGTCCTAACTAACTATATATACGATGTTGATCCAGAACTTGAACTTTCTTTTAAAGCAAGTGAAGGCGGAGCATCAGGAGGTTTAATGATTGCTTTAAATATTTATAATTCATTAACTTCTGAAGATATAACTAAAGGAAGAAGAATAGCAGGTACTGGTACAATAGATGCTTTAGGTAATGTCGGAGCAATTGATGGAGTTAAATATAAAATAATTGGAGCACATAAAAATAAAATGGAAATAGTATTTGTTCCTAAAGACAATTATGAAGAAGCAATTAAAGTAAAAGAAGAATATAACTATGATATGGAAATTATCAGTGTTGATACCTTTGATGATGCCTTAAATTATTTAAATAATAATTAGAATATATTTAGGTAGTATTCATACTATTAATTAGGGGATACTATGAATAAAAATGATATATCAAAATATATGAAAAAGATAAATAAAAATAAGGATAATGAAATGTTAAGTGATATAAAAAAATATATAAGAGGATTTATATATAGATCACTTATATGTCTTTCATTATTTTTATTATTGGCTATTTTTTGTAAAATAGATACTAAATATAAAGATATAATAAGAAAAAATATATATGAAAATAATATTTCATTTACAAGTATTAAAAACTTTTATTCTAAATATTTAGGGGGAGTGTCAATACTTGATAGTTTTGTAACCGATACAAAACCAGTATTTAATGAGAAACTAACATATAAAAATAGTTCTAAGTATTATAATGGAGTAAAATTAGAGGTAGATAATAATTATTTAGTTCCTGTAATAGAAAGTGGATTAGTAGTTTTTATTGGTGAAAAAGAAAATTATGGTAATGTAATAATAATTCAAGGAATGGATGGAATTGATATTTGGTATGGCAATATGACTAGTACTTCTGTTAAATTATATGATTATATAGAAGCAGGTGATTTACTTGGAGAAACTTCAAATAATTATTTATATCTAGTATATTCAAAAAATGGAGAATACTTAAATTATGAAGAATATCTTAAATAAAATAGAATTCCATTATACATATTTAATAATAGCAATAGGTTTTATTTTAACAGGATATTTTTATAATTTAATAATCTTTACTTCTCTTATTTTAATTCATGAATTAGGGCACTATCTTATGTGTCTAAAATATAAAGTTAAAGTAAATAAAATAATAATATATCCTTATGGTGGATTATTAAAATTAGAAGATATAGTTAATAGAGATATAGATGAAGAATTATTAATAGCCATTATGGGTATTTTTTTTCAAACTATGTATTATACAGTTATATTAATTTTATATAAAAATAATTATATACGGGAATATATTTTTAATATATATACAATGTACCATTATTCAATGTTAATATTTAATATATTACCTATATATCCATTAGATGGTTTTAAAATATTTAATTTAATATTATCAAAAGTATTTTACTATAAATTATCAAATTATCTTAGCTTTATAATATCTATAATAATGATAATAATTATATTTATAAAAGGAATTAATAATTATAGTTATATGATGATAATATTTATACTTATAGATAATACTTATAAATATTATAAGGGATTAAAGTATTTATATAATAAATTTATATTGGAAAGATATTTATATAAATATAATTATAATAAGATAAAAATAATAGATGATAAAAATAAAATGTATAAAAATAAATCACATATATTTAAAATAGGTAATAAATATATTAAAGAAAAAGATTATTTAAGAACTTTTTTTAGTTAAATTGACAAATAATAAAAAAATGCTATAATATACCTCACATGAAAAGAGGTGAAGAGTGTGGATTTAATTGAAATATTGTCTGTATGGATAGGATCTATTATTTTAAGTTTTGCCATGAATATATCTAATGTTTTAAAAATTGTAAAAGATTTAGCAGATTTAGGATATAAAATAAACAATAATAAATTATCGAGACTAAATAAAGAAATGAATCCTGAATATGTTAAAAATAGAAGTTTGATGTTATTTTTTCCAATAGTAAATGTTATGACAGTTGCAGCAGATAGAATAAAATATATTCAATCATCAAGTGCATATTTTAATAAATTATATGCTTTAGGAGCAATAGAAGAGATGAGTGATTATGAAAAAATTGCTTATGCCGAAAATTCAACCGGATTAAATGCTATATTGTTACAAATTAAGATGGAAACAAAATTAAAAAATGCATTTAAAGTAAAGTTGGCAGATAAAAGTGTTATTTATTTTGATAAAGAAAATGATGAAATAGTTATTTACAAGGCTGAAGGACCATTTTCTAATTTAAGTGGAATAGAACAAAAACGAAAAATAACAGAAATTTATAATAGATTTGCCGAAGAAATATATTTAAATTATGAAGAAATTGAAGGTTTAATGAATAGTCTTATTAATGAAAAAAAACATATAAAAGAGAAAAAATTAAATAATGGAACCGAAATAAGAATAAATAATTTAAGACAATTAAAAGAGGATTTGTTACAGGAAAAAGAAGAAACTGTGAGTAACCCTCTAATAAAGAAAAAGAAAAAATAAAACTAGTAATTATATTTCTTCTTAATATATTATAAAGTAATTAAATTTATTTGACAAACTTATGTAAAAATGTTAGAATTATAAATGTTTGAAGACCTCAAGTTGATTTATTCAACCGCACTAAAAAGGTATAAGAGCATCTGCCACCTTAAAGGCGAGTCTATTAAACAATTAATAAAGGAGGTAAATATAAATGAAAGCTGTAATCGAAACAGGTGGAAAACAATACTTAGTAGGTGTTGGAGACGTTATCTATGTTGAAAAATTAGAAGGAAACGATAACGACAAAGTTGTTTTTGATAAAGTACTTATGGCTAATGGTGTAGTAGGTAACCCTTATGTAAAAGGCGCTAAAGTAGAAGGTGTTATTGTAAAACAAGGAAAAAGTAAAAAAATTAAAATATTTACTTATACTCCAAATAAGAGATCTAGTAGAAAAACTAGGGGACATCGTCAACCATATACTAAAGTAGAAATCAAGACAATAAAATAGAGGTAATATGATAAAAGTAGAAATTATTAGAAATAATAATAATATAAAAAAAATCTCTATATTAGGACATGCAATGTATGATGAATACGGAAAAGATATTGTTTGTGCTTCTGTTAGTACGTTAGTTATATCTACTGTTAATAACATATTATCAATAAATGATAAGACTATAAAAGTAGAACAAAATGATTCTAAAATTATTATAGAATATATTCTTAAAGATAATATAATAGATATACTTATAAATAATATGATTTCTAATTTTAATACACTTGCTAACAATTATCCTAAAAATATTAAAATAATTGATAAGGAGGAATAACTATGATTAAGTTCTTAGAATTTAATATACAATTATTTGCTCACAAAAAAGGTCAATCATCTACAAGTAATGGAAGAGATTCTGCTGGTAGAAGACTAGGAGCAAAAGCTGCTGATGGTGAATTTATTAATGCAGGAAGTATTATTTATCGTCAAAGAGGAACAAAGATTCATCCAGGTAAAAATGTAGGAAGAGGAACAGACGATACTTTGTTTGCAACTACATCTGGATATGTAAAATATGAACATTTAGGAAAAGATAGAAAACAAGTTAGTGTTTACGAAACTAAATAATCTATCTTTTTTTATTGATAAATAAGTATGTAAATGTTATAATAAACTTGCATGAAAGGAATGATATTATGACTAATAAGGAACTTGCTAATATAATGTATCCAAGTGTTACTAAAACTATTAGTGATTATGAAAATATATATCCAGAAAGAAATATTGATGAAAAAGCTGTAGTATCTAGATTTGCTCCATCTCCAACAGGATTTGTTCATATGGGTAGTTTGCTTACTGTATTTGTTACAAATAAGGCTGCAAAAGATACAAATGGGATTTTCTATTTAAGAATAGAAGATACAGATGGCAAAAGAACTGTAGAAAGTATAGATGGAATTGTAAAAGATTTAAAATCTTTTAATATTGAAATAGATGAAGGGGCTATATCAGATAATGAAGAAATAGGTAATTATGGACCTTATGTTCAAAGTAAAAGAATAGATATTTATAATACTTTTGCTAAATGGTTAGTAGAAAATGATTATGCTTATCCTTGTTTTTGTAGTGAAGAAGATATAAATGAAATAAGAAGTGTACAAGAAAGTAAGAAAGATAGAATTGGTTATTATGGTAAATATGCAAGATGTCGTAATTTAACTAATGAGGAAAGAGCAGAAAGAATTAAGAATGGAGAAAAGTTTGTTCTTAGATTAAAATCAACTGGGGACTTTAATAAGAAAGTTGTTATTAATGATTTAGTAAGAGGAAATATAGAATATCCTGAAAATGATATAGATCATGTCCTTATAAAAAGTGATGGTGTACCAGTATATCACTTTGCACATATAGTAGATGATCATCTAATGCGAACTACTCATGTAACTAGAGGAGAAGAATGGTTACCTTCAACACCACTTCATATTGAATTATTTAAAAAATTTGGTTTTAAAGTACCTAAATATTGTCATTTAGGACTTGTTATGAAAGTAGATGAAGAAGGAGTAAGAAGAAAACTATCTAAAAGAAAAGATCCAGAAGCTGCAGTTAGTTATTATCATGAAAAAGGTATTCCTGTAGAAGCTGTTAAATTATATTTAATGACAATAGCAAACTCTAACTTTGAAGGATGGATGGATAGTAATCCTGGAAAAAGTATTGATGAATTTAAGTTTGATTTTAAGAAAATGAGTAAAAGTGGATCTTTATTTGATATTGAAAAATTATTAAATATATCTAGAAACTATATTAGTAGATTAACTGCCAAAGAAGTATATGAAAACACTTTAAAATGGGCAAGTGAATTTGATAAAGAATTTTATGAAATACTTACTAAATATAAAGATTATTCAATTAATATTTTTAACATTGAAAGAGAACAAAAGAAACCAAGAAAAGATTATGAAGCATATAGTAGTATTAAATCACAAGTATGGTATATGTATGATGAATTATTTAATGGTAGTTTAGAATATGATTTTGATAAAATAAGTGATACAGATGAAATAAAAAATATACTTAATGAGTATATAAAACTATATGATGAAAATGATGATAAAGATACTTGGTTTAATAAAATAAAAGAAGTTGCAGATACTCTAGGATATGCATCTGATATGAAATCTTATAAAGAAAATCCTGATAATTACAAAGGTAATGTTGCAGATATTGCTACAGTTATTAGAGTAGTACTTACAACAAGTAGAGTAACTCCTGACTTATATGCAATTATGAAGTTACTTGGAAAAGATAGAATAATAAATAGATTCAATAGAATTTAATATATTGTTAAAATTAAATATATATGGTAAAATAACATTATGTTGTTTTACTTATGGCCTGTTGGTGAAATGGTTAACACGGTACCCTCTCAAGGTATTATTCACGGGTTCAAATCCCGTACAGGTCACCATAGATTATTTACTAGTAGAGATACTAGTTTTTTTTATAAAAAAAGAAGAATTATCTTCTTCTAGGTTTATCTTCATTATCTAAAAAATCTCTAATATAAGGATTATTCAAATCTGTAAATCCCATTCTTCTTAATTTTTCTTTTTCTTCTAATTCTTCTAAATTAATTGCAATTAAATCTTCGTAAACCATTCTAGTTTCTTCATCAGTAATAGGTTTGTCAAGTTCCTTAAACTTATAAAATAATTTTTTAAACGAATCAAGTATTTCTTTTTTAAAAGCTAAAAACATTGAAGGAAAAACTAAAAACCATAATACTCCAGCACTATCTAAAAAAGTATCTAATTTAAAATTTTCACTAATTATATAGTTAGTTAAATTAATTGAACATATAAATTCTCCCACAACAGAAACTACTCCCATAGCACAAAATCCAAGATTAGATAGGCCAAAAGCACTTTTAAATTTTCTAGATTCTTGTTCTTGTAGTTTTATCTTTCTATGATTGTTATTTGTTATGTCCACAAATACATCTTGATCTAATTTAGCTCTATAATTGTCAAAATCGATTATTTTTCCCATGTTCTATCACCTAAAATAATTTTAATATATTTTTTTGCTTTTGTCTATAAAAATTTAATGGTTTTATGGTAAAATAAAAAAGAGGATAAAATTATGAAAGTAAAAAAAGTAGTAGTAGGGAAATTACAATGTAACTGTTATATTTTAGAAATAAATAATGATATTATTATTATAGATCCTGGTGATAATTACGATAAAATAAAAGAATTTATTTATAATAAAAATTTAATAGGAGTTTTAATTACACATAATCATTTTGATCATGTGGGAGCCTTAAATGATCTTCTAAAAGATTATAAAACTGAAGTGTATAACAGTAGTAATCTTTCAGAAAAAGATTATATATTAAATAATTTTAAATTTAAAGTAATATATACGAAAGGTCATACCAATGATTCGATAACGTATTATTTTTATGAAAATAATATTATGTTTACAGGTGATTTTTTATTTAAAGATAATATTGGAAGATGTGATTTACCAACTGGTAATGTAGCTAAAATGAAAGAATCTATTAATAAAATAAAAAAATATTCTGATAATATAAAAATATATCCAGGACATGGAGAAGAAACTAATCTAGGGTATGAGAAGAAAAATAATTATTATTTTAATAATAATTGGTAAAGTATAAAGGAGTAGTAAAGTAGTATGGATAGTAATTTAAGATTAATTGTGTTTGACAATGCAAGAGAACTAGGAGAAAAAGTAAATATAAGTTTACAGAAAGAAAGGGAAATTCAATTTAATTATATTGTACCGATAACTGCTAGTAGGTTTTCTAATGGTGAAGGGAAGGCTAAAATAGAAGATAGTGTAAGGGATAAAGATTTATATATTTTATCCGATGTAAGTAATTATAGCATTAGTTATAATTTTCATGGAATGAAACATTATATGTCACCAGATGAACATTTTCAAGATATTAAAAGAGTAATTGGGGCTACTAGTGGTCATGCTAATAGAATAAATTTAATAATGCCATTGTTATATCAATCAAGGCAGCACAAAAGAAAGGGAAGAGAATCTCTAGATTGTGCAATTGCATTACAGGAATTAGAAAGAATGGGTGTAAAAAGTATAGTAACTTTTGATGCTCATGATCCAAATGTTGCTAATGCTGTACCTAATTTACCTTTTGACAATTTTTATCCTACCAATATCATAATTGATAGATTGATTGAAAATGAAGATATAAATAATAGTTTGGTAGTTAGTCCTGATATGGGGGCAATGGAAAGAGCAAGATATTATGCTGAAATATTAGGAAGTGATGTAGGATTATTCTATAAAAGAAGAGATTTAAGTAAAGTTATTGATGGAAAAAATCCAATTGTTGAACATGTTTATTTAGGAAGTGATGTAAAAGATAAAGACATAATAGTGGTTGATGACATGATATCATCTGGAGGTTCAATGATTGAAACTGCTAAAGTATTAAAAGAAAAAGGAGCAAGACATATATATTTAATAGTAACATTTGCTCTATTTGTAGATGGTATAGAAATGTTTGAAGATGCTTATGAGAAAGGATATTTTGATAAAGTTTATGCCACTAATTTAGCGTATGTACCAGAAAATATAAAATCTAAAGAATGGTATTTTGATGTTGATTGTTCATTATTTATTGCTAGAATTATTGATAGATTAAATAAAAAATTGTCTTTAGAAACACTTCATAATGGAAAAAGAAAAGTATTTAAAAGAGTAATGGATAAAAAAGGAATAAAATAATAATATTATATTAGAAAGGAAATTTTTATGAAAAACACAGTGTTTATTGGTTGTGGTACCGCTATTGCTACTCCTTTTACAGAAAGTGCAATTAATTATATTGAGTTTGGAAAATTAATAGAAGATCAAATAAAAAATGAAATAGATGCAATAATTGTTTGTGGTACAACGGGAGAGTCTTCGACAATGAGTGAAGATGAAAAGAAAAATGTAATAAAGTATGCTATAAATAAAATTGATAAACGTACTAAAGTGATTATTGGTACTGGTAGTAATAATACGAAAACTGCAATAGAGATGTCTAAATATGCCGAGCAAGAAGGGGCAGATGCTTTATTAATAGTAACTCCATATTATAATAAAACTACTCAAAGTGGTTTAATTGCTCATTATAAGAAGATTGCAGAAAATGTTAATATCCCTATTATTGTATATAATGTTCCAAGTAGAACAGGAGTAAATATTTTACCTGAAACATGTTTAGAATTATCAAAAATAAATAATATAGTAGGGATAAAAGAAGCAAGTGGCAATATATCACAAATTGCTAAAATATCAAGTTTATGTGGAGATAATTTTGATATATATTCGGGAAATGACGATCAAATAGTTCCAATACTTTCTTTAGGAGGTAAAGGTGTAATATCTGTTTTATCTAATATTATGCCTAAATATACACATGATATGGTTTATAAATATTTAAATGGAGAAGTAAAAGAAGCATGTAAAATGCAATTGGAAGTATTAGAATTAATAGAAATTTTATTTTCAGAAACTAATCCTATTCCTATTAAATATGCATTAAATTTGATGGGATATGATTATGGTATTCCCAGATTACCATTAGTAGAACTATCTAAAAAGAATAAAGAAAGATTAGTTAAAGTGCTATCTAAACATAAATAAATATGGGGAATCTATATTATAGGTTCCTTTTTTCTTTATTAAATTTACATCTTAAAGTATACATGGTATAATACTATTAAATAAATTTTGATATAAAAGGAGGATATTATGAAATCAAATCAACAAAATTTTCACCCATTAAGATTTATAAGAATAGCTAAAGATATAAAACAAAATGAATTTTCTAAATATTTTTCATGCTCTCCTGCTTATATATCTTCGGTAGAAAATGGTAAAAGAAAAATGACTTTACGTATATTAAAAAGTGGTTTAAATGAATTAGGAATTTCTCTAGAAGATTATTTTGAATTAGAAGAACTAGGAAATTATTTAGTTACTAGTGAAACAGAAAAAGAGATTATATATCGTTGCATGTTAGCAAAGTCAATTGGAATAATACGTCCTGATTTAAAAAAGGATGCCGAACAATTAATTGTAGAATTTTTAGAAATACATAATAATAAAAAATCAAGAAAAGGTGGTTTTGATGCTTAAAAAAATAAAAGAATTATATACCAAAGATTTAAATTTTGAAGAAATTATGGTAAAACTAGAAGAAATAATAGTCAAAACAACAAAAGAATTAACAGATGATAAATATGAAGTAAAATGTAATGTTGATGAGGATCTTCATGAAAATATATTAGGGTACACTAAATCATTTACGGAAGTATGCATTAGTTCTAATTTGCTAAAAGAAATTCAAGATAAGAATATTTTATCTTTGGGGACTATTTTAATGCAACTAGAATATATTAATCAAAATTATGAAATCTTTATTGGTAAAGCAGGCCCAGTTATTATGCAAATAATAAAAGAAGATATTATTTTAAGTTCTGGTGATGAATGGAAAAGTTTAAAATGCGCTCCTGTTTTAACTGTTAAAGGAGATTGTAATCGTACTACACAAAACGTTTTGGGAGAGTATAATGCATATAAAGCGTTATTGCATATCCTAAATAAAATGAATATGGAAATTAGTAAAGAAGATTATTCACATATAATTTCTAAAATTAAAAATGATCATAATATATTGTTAGGTAATTATTATCATAGCACTGTTTTAGTTTTTGATATATTGGTAGACTTTGATGATTATTTTGATGAATATATTTATCATAATCCTAAATGGCTTAAAATATATCCGCAATTAAATATTGAATACTATGTTGATGAAAATGGATTTGTATGTAAAAAAGATAGAAAAACTTTAATTAATATGTATGAAGAGTCAAATAATAGTGAAGAAAAAGAATACATTCAGTATTTATTGTCTAAACTAAAAAGGGAAAGAACTTTATTTAAAAGTTAATATATATGAGAATAGAAGATAAATTAAATAGTCTATCTAAATCAAAGTTTAGAAATAGTTTTAAGTTAAATGATAAAGAATTAAACTATATAAAGATTAAGGGGTTAGATGAAATTAGAAATCATGCTTATGATTTTATTATTAAAAGAATTGCTCCTAAATATATAAATAATGATGGAAAACAACTCCAATGAAAGGGCATCCGGTATTTATTGCACAACATGCTACGGCAACTTGTTGTAGAAGTTGTTTATATAAATGGCATCATATAGAAAAAGAAAAAGAATTAACTAAAGATGAGGTAGATTATATTGTAAATATAATAATGGAATGGATAATAAGAAATAGTAAAAGAGGATGATAATATGTTTGAATTAGTATCAAAATATAAGCCTAGTGGTGATCAACCTCAGGCAATTTATGAATTGGTAAGTGGAATAAAAGAAGGAAAAAAAGATCAAGTTTTACTTGGAGCAACAGGTACAGGTAAAACTTTTACTATTGCAAATGTTATAAAAGAAGTGAATAAACCAACTTTAGTTTTAGCACATAATAAAACTTTAGCGGGACAATTGTATTCAGAACTTAAAGAATTATTTCCTAATAATAGAGTAGAATATTTTGTATCATATTATGATTATTATCAACCAGAAGCATATGTACCATCTACTGATACTTATATTGAAAAAGACTCTTCAATTAATGATGAAATAGATGAGTTAAGACATGCTGCAACATCTGCTTTATTATCAAGAAGAGATGTAATAGTAGTAGCTTCAGTTTCTTGTATTTATGGAATTGGAGAAGTTGAAGAATACCTAAAGAAAATGCTAACTTTAAATGTTGGAGATAATATTGAAAGAGATATTGTTTTAAAAAAATTAGTAGAAATGTTATATGAAAGAAATGATATGGATCTAAAAAGAGGAACATTTAGAGTAAAAGGAGATTCTATTGAAATAGTTCCTGCTTATGAGAGAAAAAATGGAATATTGATTGAATTTTTTGGAGATGAAATAGATAGAATAAGTGAATTTGACACAATAACAGGTAAAATAATTAAAGATAAAAAAAGTATATCAATTTTTCCAGCATCTCACTTTGTAACTAGTGATGATAAACTTAAAATTGCTGTTAAAAATATTAAAGAAGAATTAGAACAAAGATTAGAATATTTTAAGGATCATAATAAATTGATTGAAGAACAAAGACTTAGGGAAAGAACAAATTATGATATGGAAATGCTTCTAGAAACAGGATTTTGTAGGGGTATAGAAAACTATTCTAGACATATTGCTTTAAAAAAAGAAGGAGAAACACCAACAACCTTAATGGATTTTTTTCCTAAAGATTATTTGTTAGTAATAGATGAATCTCACGTAACTCTTCCACAAGTAAGGGGAATGTTTAATGGGGATAGAGCAAGAAAGCAAAATTTAGTAGATTATGGTTTTAGACTTCCTAGTGCTCTTGATAATAGACCACTTAAGTTTGAAGAATTTGAGAAAAAAATTAATCAAGTTATATATGTATCAGCTACTCCTGGAGATTATGAACTTGAAAAAGTTGGTGGACAAGTAGCAGAACAAATAATAAGACCAACTGGACTATTAGATCCAACTGTTGAAGTAAGACCAACTAAAAATCAAATAGATAGTTTAGTAGAAGAAATAAATAAAAGAATTGAGAACAATGAAAGAGTATTAATTACCACTTTGACAATAAGAATGGCCGAAGAACTGTCAAATTATTTAAAAAGTATTGACATTAAAGTTGCATACCTTCATAATGAAATTAAGACATTACAAAGGTTACAAATTATAAGAGACTTAAGACTTGGAAAATATGATGTAGTAGTAGGAATAAACTTGTTAAGAGAAGGTATTGATATTCCAGAAGTTAGTTTAATAGCTATAATGGATGCCGATAAACAAGGATTTTTAAGAAGTTCTAGAAGCTTAATTCAAACAATAGGAAGATGTGCTAGAAATTCTAAAGGTCACGTTATAATGTTTGCAGATACTATAAGTGAAGCAATGCAAATAGCAATAACAGAAACTAATAGAAGAAGAAAAATTCAAGAGGAATACAATAGAGTACATAACATTATTCCTAAAACAATTGAAAAAGAAATAAGAGATGTTGTAAGTAATGAATTGGAAGTAAAAGAAAAGAAAAAAGAAAAAATGTCTAAAAAAGAAAAAATGGATTTAATAGATAGATTAAATAGGGAAATGAGAGAAGCTGCAAAAAAATTGGATTTTGAAAAGGCAATGGAACTTAGAGATGCAATATTTGAATTAGAAAGTGAGTGATATTTATGGAAAATGAAAATGATTTAAGGTTAGGTTCAGATTTTTTAAGATTAAGAAAATTGTTAAAGATAAGCCAAAAGGATTTTGCCAAATTGTCTGTTATGTCACAGGAAGATTTGCAAGACTTTGAACAAAATAGTGCTAACAATCTTACAGTAAAAAGAATAAAAATATGTGTAGCTTTAAACAAACTTCTGGAATATTATCATGACAGTTATCCTGAAATAATAGTAAATCAAATTGTTTTAACAATAAAAAAAATTAATCCTTTTAGTACTTTAGATGAACTATTAGAATTAGATATGTTAATTCAGAATGCTAATAAAAGCATTGCAGAATTTAATAGACAACATTATCGAAAATAAATTTTATTTAGTTTTTAATAGAGACGATAATCTCTATTTTTTTAATGGATTAAATAAATTTTTAATTTTGCAATTAATAACATTTTATAATTTTATTTAATTTTTATTATTAAAAATATACAAAAAAAATTATTTGTGTGGTAAAATAGATTATAGAGACTAGTAGAGGTGAATTCAATGGATATTTTAGTGATAATAATTACCACTTCAATTATAGCACTTATATTTGTAATGTTAACTTTTGCCTTTATAAAAAGGAAACAATCTAGTAAATATAAAAAAGAAATAAGTAATTTAGATTTGGAAAAAAATCAATTAGTTGGAGTTCCAATTCTATCAGAAATTTCAAAAGTAAAGGAATTAGTAAAAACTGATAATTTAAAAAATAAATTAAATGATTGGGATACAACATTTAAGCTAATTAAAGATGAAGAAGTTCCTAAAATAAATGATATGATTTCTGATGTAGAGTTTTTAGTTGATAAAAAAGATTATAAACAAGCAATTAGAAAAATTGCTTATATAGAAATGGAAATAATGGCACTAAAAAAGAAAAGTGCAATGCTAGTTGACGAAATAAGAGTTATTACAACATCTGAACAGCGTAATAGATCGGCAATTACAAAGTTAAAAATTAATTATCGAGAATTGGAAAGTAAATTTCAAAGAACAAAAAAAGATTATGGTGTTGTAGCGGATTCTATTGAAAAAAGATTAAACGAAATTGAAGAAAAGTTTCAAGACTTTGAGTCAGCAATGGATATAAATGATTATGTTTTAGTTGAAAAAATTGTTAATGAATTAGAAGATCAAATTAACAATATGAAAATAATTGTTGAAGAAGTTCCTTCTATAGTATTAACTTCGAGTGTTATTTTGCCAAATAAAATAGAAGAAATTACTACTTTATATTTTAGAATGTTAAGAGATGGTTATCCTTTAGATTATTTAAATGTCGAGTATAATATAAAAGAAATAAAGGATAAAAATTCTAAAATTATTGAAAATTTAAAAGAGTTAATTATAGGGGACTCTAAAATTGAGTTAAAAACAATGATAGAATACTTTAATTCTTTATATATTGATTTTGATCGTGAAAAAGAAAGTAAAGATATTTTTAAAGAAAATACTAAATCATTAAAATATAAACTAGATAAAATAAATAAAATAGTAAAAGATATATATTTACAAATTGATGATATAAAAGCAACGTATGATTTAACGGAAGAAGCTATAAACAAGTTTAGTGAATTAAACAAAAAATTGGAAAAATTAAATGAAGACTATAAGATTTTAGTTTCTCATGGTAATGGTCACACGTTTGCATATTCTAAATTAGTAGATGAGTTGGATGGAGTTAATACTAAATTGTCTCGTTTACAAGATGACTTAGATTACCAACTTAGATCAATAACAAGTATGAAAGATGATGAAACTAGAGCAAAAGAAGAATTAGAATCGATACAGGATGTATTGAAACAAGCAAAAAATAGATTAAAGGAATATAAGATACCAGTTATTCCTAGTAGTTATTTTATAGAATTAAAAGAAGCACAAGATGCAATTAGGGAAGTAGCTAAAGAATTAGATAAAAAACCAATTGTTATAAAAATTTTAAATATACGAGTAGATACGGCAAGAGATTTGGTTTTTAAAATATATAATAAAACTAATGACATGGTAAAACTTGTTAAAAATTGTGAAAGCGCAATAGTTTATGGTAATAGATACAGAAGTGAGTATAAAGTGGTTGATGAAGCAGTAGGAGCAGCTACAACATTGTTTGAAAGAGGTCAGTATCAATTATCGTATGACAAAGTAATAAATGCTTTAGAAACTATTGATAATACAATTAAAGATAAATTTGGATAGTCTAATATTGCTTTTTATCATAATTTATGTTATTTTATTATTGTAGAATAAAGGGAGGAACGTATGAGTTTTGTTGATTTTTTGATTAAATACTATGAATGGGTTTTGGTTGTATTAATAATTTTAATAATAACAGTAATTGGTTTTTTAGCAGATAAGAGAATGAAATATCGAAAGAAGAAAAAAGAAGAAAAAAACATACAAACAAGTAAAGAAGAATTGACTGGAATTGAACCAAGTCAAATTAAGGAGGAAAAAATAAATATGAATTATGAAAATAATAATGCTAATGCCGCAACTTTAGGTACTTCTGTAAGTCCGGTACAACCAATGGGAGCGCCAGTGACACCAGTACCAGAAGCACCAAAACCAGTAGAGCCTATTAATAATTGGGAACAACCAGTAAGTCCGGTACAACCAATGGGAACACCAGTGCCACCAGTACCAGAAGGACCAAAACCAGTAGAACCTGTTAACAGTTGGGAACCACCAGTAAGTCCGGTACAACCAATGGGAGCTCCAGTGCCACCGGTAACAGAAGGACCAAAACCAGTAGAACCTGTTAACAGTTGGGAACCACCAGTAAGTCCGGTACAACCAATGGGAGCTCCA
>CALVPR010000011.1 GCA_944351765.1 uncultured Bacilli bacterium | reverse complement strand
ATGCGCATCATTTTTGCAAGTGCAAAAATAGTAAGACACCATTAATTTGCTATATATTATAAGCAATTAATTATATTGTGGTGTCATTCTTCTTATGCCCATTCGAAAAAGTATCTATTTCTGATATAAAAAAACTAAAAATACCCTAAAAGTGCATCATTATTTAAATCAATACTAGATAAAAAAGCTAATTATAATATGAAAACAGAAGCATAAATAAATGATAAAATAATAATTAATAACAAGTTTATAATTTATAGTATTGAATTGTTATGAATATATTTTTTGCTAAAAAAATGAGTATATACATACAAATTTTAAAGTTAGTGATTATGTAATTCAATGATTCGTATGAGAATATAATTAGGTTTATTCCATCCAAAATATGCAGTTATACTGTCATTAGAGTAATTCTTCAAAAGGGTCTAAAGAATTCAAAAGGAGGATATAATGTTAGAAAAAGTAAATGATAAAACGATTAAAGAGATTGATGAATTAGATAATAATACAAGATAAAATTTAGTTCAATAAATTAATAGCTATATTATTTATGTTTATTGGAATATAGGTAAAAAATTGAATATAATAATAATCAAAATATGATAAAAATGTATTAATAGGATTATTACAATAATTAAAATTATTTAAAATAAACAAAATATAAACCAATATTTAGTCAAAAATAAGTCGAATTTTAATGTTTTGTGTAAACTAAATGCCGAATTATAGTAATTTAATGTTATAATAACGTATGAAGTGGGAAGTGATAGCTTGAAAATAAAATTTTATGATAAAATATTATTAAAAAAAATTGGTTCTTTCTTTATGCTGGTTGGTAGCTTTTTGAGTTTAATTGCCTTATTTGATAGTGAATTTATATGTAATAATAAAATAAGCGTATTATTAACTTGGTTAGGATTAACAATTATTTACTATTGTTATACGTTAATAACAATGAATACTATAAAAAATATTACTTTATCTATTCATGGTTCAACATTTGAAATAAAATCTGGAAATATTTTTGATAGTAATGATTTAAAGGTTATAAATTTTAATGAATATTTTGATACGAAAGTTGATAATAAATTAATTGCTGAAAATTCATTAAATGGTAAATTTATTCAAAATATATTGAAAAATGAAACGAAAAAACTTGATGACGAAATAGAGAAACAACTAGAAGAAAAAATAATTTCAATTAATCAAAATAGAAAATCAGGAAAGAAAAAACAATATAATCTTGGTGAAATTGTTGAATATGATGATTACCTATTAACTTCATTAACAAAGTTTACTGATGATAATAGGGCAATTTTATCATTAAAAGAATATTTAGAATTCTTAATGAACTTTTGGGATAATTTAGATAAAATTTATGCAAATAGATGTGTGTCTATTACATTGTTTGGCAGTAGTTCATTAACAAGATTTACGGATGCATATGAAATTAATGATCAAGAATTAATTGAAATTATTATTTGGACATTTAAGATTAGTAAAATTAAATTTAAATATCCAACAAAAATAACAATGATATTATCAAATGAACTAGTGAAGAAAATAAATTTATATAAAATAAAGGAGATGTATAAAAATGGCTTATAGAAACAAAACTTATGTGTGTTTTGATGGAGACACAGATATAAAATATTACAATTTAATGAAAGCATGGAAACAAAATGATAATACGGATTTTAATTTTTACGATGCTCATGATTTAAACACTGCATATGATTCTAGTAAAGAAGAATCAATTAAAAGGCAATTAAGAGAAAGACTATTAAATACAAAAATATTTGTAATTTTATTAGGAGAACATACCAAATATTTAACTAAATTTGTAAAATGGGAAATGGAACAAGCAATGTCATTAAATTTACCTATAATAGTAGTAAACTTGAATAAAAGTAAAAAAGTAGATAATGATAGATATCCAAAAAATACGCTCGGCGATTATTTAACTATAAATATTCCTTATAATTCCAAAATAATGCAGTATGCTTTAGAAAATTGGGAATCACAATTTAATATTCATAAACACAAAAAAGATACAGGTGCTTATATATATAAAGATGAAGTGTATGAAGAATTAGGAATTGTTGAAATATATTCATAATATATAGGAGTTGGTAAATGAATAATATTTCAGAATTGTATGAAGTTTTATTGGGAATAGAAGAATCAATAGAATATCAAGATGATGTAATAGATGTCTTATTTATACAACAATACAATAGAATTATTGACGATATAATTGTCTTAACAAATGACCAATTCTTTGAGAGATACAAAATTCAAAACAATATGATTGCTACTTACTCATATTGTTTTACAGGTTGTTTAAAAAAAGAAATTATTATGCTCATCAAACCATTAAAAAGATATTTAGAAAAAAAATATATTTCTAAGAAAATAAGTGATAATCAAATTAATGGTTTATATAATTCATTAACTGATACAAATTTAAAAGAAAGATGTGTTGATTTAATATCGGCAGACAATCATTATGATAGGGTATTTAATCAAGCAACACAAGTTCTTGAAAATTGTATAAAAGAGAAAGCTAATTTAACAAATACAAAAATGATAGGGATGAATTTAGTTTCTAAAGCAATTCACTCTAAATTAGAACAAACAATATTAGTGTTTAGCAAAGATGAAGCAGAACAAGAAGCATGGGCTGCATTATTTAAGGGAATAATTGGTGTTTATAGAAATTCAACACATCATGGTTTAAAATTCGAATGTACAAGAGAAGATGCAATTAAATTTTGTTCCTATGTTGATTTGTTGATAAAAGAACTGGATAAATGTTCTATAAACGAATCTCAAAAAAAATAGGTATATCTGATTGTACAATTGAAAATTGAAAAGTGTTTTGAACTTATTGAGCAACTTTAAATAGTTGCTTTTTTTTATGTCTTAAATTAATTAGCAGAAAGGAGAAAGATTATGTTTTATAGAGAAGAAAAACTATTTAATTATACTAAGATGAGTAACTATCATTTAAAAGATAAGAATTTATCTTTAAAAGCTAAAGGTTTATTTTCTATTATCTTAAGTTTACCTGATAATTGGCATTTTAGTAATGAAGGATTATGTTCGTTATGCAAGGAAGGTAAAATGGCAGTAGATACTGCTATTAAAGAATTAAAATATAATGGATATTTAAAACTTATTAGAAAACAAAATTCTTTAGGTAAATTTTATTATGATTATGAAGTTTATGAAAATCCACATACCCAGTTAGGCAATATAGATTTACCATTTACGGATAAGTAGATGTAATAAATAACTTAATTATTAATAACTAAAAATAATTGATAAAAACGATAAAACCAAAAAGTAAAAAAATTAATAAAAAATGCTTGCAAAAATTATTTTTTTAAGTGATTAATAGTTAAACAAGAAAATAGTGTTATTTATATGTAATTTAGGTTTTAAGAAACTTTATATGTTCTTTTGAATAGTTATTAATACTAAAAAATAATGTTTCTTAAATAGCCATTAAATATAGTTTAAATGGAGGTAATAAAAATGAATGCAAGGATTAAAAAATTAATAGAAAGTTTAGATAATTTAGAAAAGAAAAATCAAATGAAATTTATATGTTATGTTTTAGATTCTTGGGATAACAATTTAATAAATAGTTTAAATACATGTAATACTAATTTAGAAAATACTAATATAGAAATATTTAATCCATTACTAATTGGATATTCTAATAATTTAATTAAAGATATTAAATGTTATCTAAATTATAATTACAATTCATTTTATAGTTTTTATCAAAAAGGTATAGAAGATGTGTTATCTAATTTTGAAAAGTTATCTTATGAAGATAAAATTATCTTTTTAAAGGAATTATTCTTGTTTTTAGAACAAAATAATTTATTACCAGATAATATTGATGGTTATATTATTGCTAGAAATATTATGAATTATCAAAATAATTAAATTTGTTATTTGAAAACTTAATATCTTATTTTTTTAAGCTACTTAGGTTTTCAGATATTTTGTAGAACTTAAGGGCTTAAGTTCTTTTTTTTATTTAATTAAATAAAATGAAGAAGGAGGATAAGATATTGGAAAATATAATTAATAAATCTATTGAAATAGAAATTAAAATAAAATTAATAGAGTATTTAAAACGAAATAAATTTATAAATGAAGAAATGTACTCTTTTGTTATGAATAAATTAATTAAAGTTTAAGTAGGGAGGGAAGATATATGGATCTATATACAGTTAGGAATAATATAATGAAAGGAATACCACTTCAAGAATTAAATTTAAGAGTTTGTTTTTATGCTCGTGTATCTACTGAAAAAGATGAACAAATAAATTCTTTAAAAAATCAGATAACTTTCTTTAATGATTATATAAATAAAATTCCTAAATGGGAATTTGCAGGTTCATATATCGATGAAGGTATTAGTGGCACTAGAGTTTTTAAACGAGAAGAATTCTTAAAAATGATTAGTGATGCTAAAAATGGTAAGTTTGATTTAATTTTAACAAAAGAAATATCAAGGTTTTCAAGAAGTACCTTAGATAGTATTAAATTTACCCAAGAATTACTTGCTAGTGGAGTTGGAGTATATTTTTTAAATGATAATATTAATACAATACTACCAGATTCCGAACTAAGACTTACTATTATGGCAAGTGTTGCCCAAGATGAGGTGCGAAAATTATCAGAAAGAGTATCATTTGGTATGAAAAGAAGTATTGATAATGGTAATGTATTGGGATGCTCTAATATTTATGGCTATGAAAAAGATAATGGGAAATTAGTTATTAATGAAAAAGAAGCTGAAATGATTAAAATAATTTATGATAGATATGCGAATACAAATGATGGTTTATCTAAAATATCAAAGTATTTATATGAATGTGGGTTTAAAACGAAAACTGGTAAAAGATTAGATACTACTATTATTACTAGAATAATTGAAAATCCTAAATACAAAGGATATTATTGTGGTAATAAAACAAAAGTATTAGATTATCGAACTAAAAAGAAAAAGAAATTAGATAAAGATGATTGGGTTGTTTATAAAGATTATGATAAAGTACCTCCAATTGTATCAGAAGAATTATGGGAAAGAGCCAATATCAAATTAAGAAAAAGACAAAAAAGTTATTTAAATAAAATAGAAGATAAAACAATATTTCATAATCGTTATACTTATTCAGGAAAAATATATTGTGGTGTTCATAATGTTACTTATCATAGGAATAGTGCTGGTAAAAGAAAAAATAATCCTGTATGGGAATGTCAGGTTTATCGAAAAGAAAGTTTAAAAGGGTGTACGAATAATAGAGTATTTGAACATGAGTTAGATGAATTATTTAAAAGTATCATATCTAAACTATATCTTGATAAAAAAATAATCTTTGATAGTCTTATTAAAGAATGTAAAAGCTATTTATTATCTAAAAATAGTGATAATGAAATAAAAGTTTTAGAATCTAAATGTGAAGTTATAAAAAATAAAAAAGATAAGTTATTAGAACTTGTAATGGATGGATACTTAGAAAATATTGATTATAAAAAACAAGTAGATAGTTTAAATTTAGAGTTAAATGAATATTTAGATAAAATAGACAATTTAAAAAATAATAAGTTTGATGAATACTTAATTGAAAAAGAAATAAATAGCATAAGAGAAAATTTAGAACATTCAATCGAAGATGAATTATGCTTAAGTGATGTATTTAATTCTTTAGTAGAAAAAATAATCGTTAACAAAGATGAAGATAATCCTAAAAAAATACAATTAGATATTATTTTTAAAACTGGAACAACATTAAAAGCATCCAGTAATAATTTAGGCAAAAAGTATCATTTAGAGGAGTACCTCACAACAAATAACAGCAGTTAGTGCAGCAATTAATGGTGGTACTTTATATAAGCCATATATAGTAAAAAGTATAACTGAGCCAGAAACAGGAGAGATAATAAAATTAAATGAAAAAACAGAAGTGAGAAAAGTTATTAGTGAGAATACTAGCCAAACTGTTAGAATGGCACTTGAAAGTGTTGTTGCATTAGGTACTGGAAGAAATGCTTATATAGAAGGATACCGAGTAGGAGGTAAAACTGGAACAGCTCAAAAAGTTGATAATGGGGCTTATATGGTAGGAAACTATATTGTATCATTTATTGGATTTTTACCTGCTAATGATCCTAAAGTAATAGTGTATGTAGCAATAGATAATCCTAAAGGAGTAACACAATTTGGTGGTACAGTAGCAGCCCCAATAGCAAAAGCAATACTAACAGATGCAATAACTGCTCTTGATATAGAAAAACCAGAAGGTGGACTTGATAAAATATATCAATGGTATGAACAAAAATATTATCGTCTTCCTAATGTAGTAGGAATGAATGTAAGTGATGCTAAAAAAGAGCTAAAAAACTTTCAAATTGAATATACTGGTAGTGGAGATATAGTAAAATCGATGTCACCTGAAGCTGATAGTCAAATTGCTGAAGGAAGTACAGTAAGACTTATGCTTGGTAATTGACAAGCTAATGTAAAATATGACAAATTATTTTTGGTAGTTGTATTAAAATATGTTATAATGTACATGTAGAAATGGAAGTGAACGTATGTTAACACTTACAAAATCTTTATTTGCTTTAATGATTGGTTTTATTATAACAGTAATTTTTGGCCTTATAATGATACCTTTATTAAAAAAAATTAAATGTGGGCAAAACATAAATGTGTATGTAGATGCTCATAGAGTTAAAGCAGGAACACCTACAATGGGAGGACTTATATTTGTAATCCCTACATTAATTACTGTATTTGCTCTTTTGATTACAAATAAAATGGAACATTCGGTAAATTTACTTATTATATTATTTGTTTTTATCTCATATTGTGGCATTGGTTTTTTAGATGATTACATCAGTCTAAAGAAGAATCGAAATAAAGGACTAACCCAATTTCAAAAGTTAATATTACAATTTATTGTGGCATTAGTATTTTATATACTGTATAGAGAATTTGGAAGTGGAGATTCTGTACTTCGTGTAACTTTACTAAATTTAGAATGGGATTTAAACTGGTTTTATGGAGTTTTAATACTTTTCTTATTAGTCGGAGCTTCTAATGCTGTTAATTTAACTGATGGATTAGATGGACTTGCGGGTGGACTATCTGCTATAGGATTTGTAGCATTTGGCTTAATGGCTTGGGGAAGTAGTTGGATAGTAGGTTATCAAGATATTGGTATTTTCTGTTTTATATTAGTAGGATGTATAATGGGATTTTTAGTATATAATACCCATCCAGCAAAAGTGTTTATGGGTGATACCGGAAGTTTAACTTTAGGAGCAACGCTAGCGACAATAGCAATTCTTACTTCTCATGAATTATCGTTAGCCGTTATTGGAGGAGTTTTTGTAATAGAAACACTAACAGTAATAATTCAGATAACTTCAGTAGTAATATTTAAAAGAAAAGTATTTTTAATGACTCCAATTCATCATCATTTTGAAAGATTGGGATGGAGTGAAACAGATATTGTAAAACTATTTTGGATAGTAGGATTTATCTTATGTTTAATGGCTCTTATATATGGAGTTTGGTTATAAAAGGGGGATATATGAAAAAGGTAGATTATCTATTATTAATAGCCATAATTATAATTTCTTTATTTGGACTTCTTATGATATATTCTTCTTCATATGTTTGGGCAGAATATAAATTTAATGATCCATATAAATTTTTGAAATCACAAGCAATATTTTTAATAGTAGGATATGTAATAATGATAATAGTAGCAAATATACCTTATATAAAGTATTTAAACAAAGCAAACATAATTTTTGGTGTTTGCTTTTTACTTCTTATATTAGTATTAATACCGGGAATAGGAACAATAAGAAATGGTTCTAGAAGTTGGTTTGGTATAGGTTCTTTAGGAATACAACCTAGTGAATTTACAAAACTAGCTTTAATAATATTTACTTCGAAGTATTTAGCACATAATGAAAAGTTATTAAAAGATATAAAAAAGGGAGTGTTTCCAATACTTGGAATACTATTATTAGTATTTGGACTTATTATGTTACAACCAGACTTTGGAACTGGTGTAGTAATAGTTATGACTATAATTGTATCGCTTTTTGTAAGTGGAGTAAAAATGGGATTTTTTGTAAAAATAGGAATATTAGGTTTAATTGGAGTAGTCATCTTAGTTATAATGGCTCCATATAGATTAAAAAGAATATTATCATTTATAAATCCTTGGACTGATCCTTTAGGAAGTGGATTCCAAATAATACAATCTTTATATTCTATTGGTCCAGGTGGATTACTTGGATTAGGATTTGGCAACTCCATCCAAAAACACTTCTATTTACCAGAACCTCAAACAGACTTTATTTTTTCAATTATTAGTGAAGAATTTGGTTTTGTGGGAATATTAATAGTAGCATCTTTATTTATTACCATTATATATAGGGGATTTAAAATAGCTATAAACTCGGAAGATAAATTTGGTAAATTTTTAGCTTTTGGAATAACTTTTGGACTTTCTTTTCAAGCACTTTTAAATTTAATGGTGGTAGTAGGATTAATACCAGTAACAGGAGTTACACTTCCATTTTTAAGTTATGGTGGTTCATCATTATTAATTACTTTAGTATCAATGGGAATACTTTTAAATATAAGTAAATATCAAAAATAATAATAAATTATACATAGTTTTATACTTTCAGTCCAAATTATAATTGGAGGTATAAAATATGGATGAAAATGAAATGAATGTATTAGACGAATTAAATAAAGGGGCTTGTATGGGAATGGATGCAATACATTTTGTATTAGATAAAGTAGAAGATGAAAATTTGAAACAAGTTTTGAATAATCAGTATAAAAAGTATGAAGATATAACTAATGGAAACTCAAATAATAATGGTAATAATCAGGGAAATAACAATGGAAATGGTAACCAATACGGAAAAAAATAAAGAAATAAGTAAATATAGCAAATAACTTATTTCTTTTTATTTGATTTATTAATATATGTACTGTTATTGTAACTTTTAACTTTATCTAAATCTATCATTGCTTCCCAATCATCAATAATACATCCGTCTATTATAGTATTTTCAAAACTATAATAAAAAGGAAAATGAACACCTTTAGCATTAACATTAGTCATATCTTTATTATAAATAGTTTGAGGATTAATTTGAATGTTAGTACCGGAAAAATCCATATTTCTAATGTCTGCATTAGTTAAATCAATAGCACTTAAATCTATCATTCTAAGTATCATATTGTTTCTAAAAAACTCACTAATTTCAATATATCCTTTTTCATTGGGTAATCCATTGTTTTTAAAAAATATTTTTTTAATATCATCTAATTTAATTTTTTCTAAATTTAAATCATCTAATTTAGAATTATTTAAAAGTTCTGCTAATTCTTTAAATAGTTTATATGCTTCTTTAATCCTTTCAACTTGTTTTTGCTTAAGATTATTAATTTCTTTTTGTTTAGCTTCTTCTAACCCTATTGAATTTGCTAAATATACTTGTTTAAATTCTTCTTGTAATTCTGGACTAAAATAGGAAGTATCTACCGTTAAAGATGAGTATAATTTTCCGATGTCTACTTCATTTAAAATATTTTTTAATTCATCATTTCCCCAAAATATTTTATAAGTTTTTGTAGAATCGTCTTTATAGTAATAAAAGTGACTTTTTTCATTAAGTAATTCTTCAATGTATTTATTTTTATCTCCATGATGATATGGCAATTCAAAAGTAACAGGAGCTTTAGAATTTGTTCGATCAAAGGAAATCTGATCCGGTAAAAAACTTAACCATTTTCCATAAGTATATTCGACATTATAATCTTTATCTCCAATTAATGTTCTAATTGATTTAATGCTTTGAAAAATATTAACGTATAAACCAATATCTGTTTTTATTCCAAGATAGTTTTTTAAATATAAATTTTTCCATTTTTTTATATAAATGAGAAATTCTTTAGTTTTATGATCATTTCTTAATAGATTAATATAATAGTTGGTTGAATTGTTATCTTTTAAAGATGTAGTAATAATATGTTTATTATCTTTACTATAGATTATCATTGGATTTATAGTTTTACTAATATCAAGGGAAATAATACTGTTATATTGTGAAAATATTCCTTCACTAAATTTAATATTAATCCAATTAGAATTATTTTTATCAAATTCTATCAAGCATTCTTTTTCAAATAAAGTGGCCAAATATTTTCCGTATTCTGTAAGTTTATCATTAAGTTCGGTTATCTTTTTTTTAGTACTTGTTCTACAACAATTAATGGTATATAACCATTTACTTCACTAACTAAACCATTTTTAAAATTTTTTATAACTCGTAAGAAATTATCATACTTCATATAATCACCACACATTAATTATATATTAAAATTTATTTAAGGTAAAGTTAAATATATTATGTATTTAAATGTGTTGACAATAATTTTTATTATTGTTAGACTAAAATTAAGAAAGAGGAATTATAATGATAATTGAAGATAAGCTAAAAGAATTAAATATAGATTATGAAATAGTTGAGCATGAAGCTGCATATACAGTTGAAGAAGCAAAAGAAAAAGTCCCATATATTGAAGGAATAGGGTGTAAAAATTTATTCTTAAAAGGAAAGAAAAAAGGGTATTTTTTATATACGTTACCAGAAGACAAACAAGTTAATTTAAAAGAATTAGCCAAAGTTTTACATGTATCAAGTTTTCATTTTGCTTCAAAGGAAGATTTAATGAATATATTAAAATTAATTCCAGGTTCAGTAACTCCTTTAGGTATTGTTAATGATACCGAAAATAAAGTAACAGTATTATTAGATAAAGAGTTAACTCAAAATAAAGTATTAGTGCATCCAAATAGAAATACGGCAACAATATCTATTAAATATCAAGATTTAATAAAATTTATTGAAAAATTAGATCATAACTTTATAGAAATATAATATATTAATAGTTAAATTCCCTTGTAACATCATTAAAATTTTGCTATATTTATATTATAGGAGTAGTGATGTAGTATGCGAATAATAAGTTGTTTTAATTGGAAATTAAATGATATCTGCCAAAACTATAAACTTATTAAAGAACAGGGATTTGATGCTGTTCAAATAAATCCAATTCAACCATTAAAAGAAGATGGGATAAAAGAGTGGTGGATGTCATATCAACCAATAGATTTTAAAATAGGAAATGTATTTGGAACAAAAGAAGATTTAATTAATTTATGTAATAAATGTAATGAAGTAGGGCTTAGGGTATATGCTGATGCTGTAATTAATCATATGGGAGCAGATCCTAAAGATAATTTTAAACCTCATATTAAAGTAAATGAGAAAATAAGGAATAATCCCAATTATTGGAAAGAAAAAGTAAAAGTTAAAAATTGGAAAGATAGACAAGATGTGATTCATCATTGTATTGATTTGCCTGGATTAAATGTTTATAATAAAGATATAGAAGATATGATCGTTAACTTTTTAAATGAATTAATCGACTGTGGTATTACAGGATTTAGATTTGATGCAGCAAAGTCTATTGGTCTTCCAAGTGAAGGATATAACTTTTGGCCTAATTTAATATATAGGTTAAAAAAATATGGCATGTTTTTATATGGAGAAGTAATTTTTGAAGAAAATAGGAAAATAATAGATGAATATACCCAATATATGCATGTTTTGGGAAACTATGATGGAAGTAACAAAGATATGATGATAAAGTTTGTGGAAACTCATGATACATATTTGAGTGAAGATAAACTAGGATATACAAAAAGTGCTTCAAGTAAAGAAATTTTAAAATGGTATAAAGATATGATAATGCAATATAAAAATAGTTTATTTTATACAAGACCATTTGATGACACTTGGAAAAGTAGTGAAATAAAAGAAGCTCATAAAAAAGCAAAAATATTAGAGAAAAAAGTTGGATAGTTTTCCAATTTTTTTATTGCTTTTTTAAATAATTGATGATAAACTACCATATACAAGAAATGGGGAATATTATGATAAGGACAAAAAAACGTGGAACTTTAATAGTTATATCAGCTCCTTCAGGGGCAGGTAAAGGGACAGTAATAAGCAATTTATTAGAAAAAGAAAATAATTTATGGTTATCTGTGTCTGCTACTAGTAGGGCTCCTAGAACAAATGATATTGAAGGTGAAACTTATTATTTTTATAGTAAAGAAGAATTTGAAAATAAAATAAAAGAAGGATATTTTTTGGAGTATGCAGAATATGCAGGAAACTATTATGGGACTCCTAAAAAAATCATAGAAGAAAAATTAAATGAAGGAATAGACGTTATATTAGAAATAGAAATACAAGGAGCAATGCAAATAAAGAATTTAATTCCGGAAAGCATATTTATATTTATTATGCCTCCGACTTTAGAAGAGTTAAAAAGAAGACTTGTAGGAAGAAACACTGATAGTAAGGAAAAAATAATTGAAAGATTTAAAATTGCATACAAAGAAATAAATGAAGTATCTAAATATAACTATGTAGTAGTTAATGATGAAGTAAATAATGCGGTTAGAAAAATACAAGCTATTATCAAAGCTGAAAAATGCAGAGTAGATAGAATCGAAGAAGTGCTTTTAAGTAATGAAGAAGAATATATTCATGAATTATTAGTAGATTTAGAACAATAATTAGAAAAGGTATCTTGTAGGATATCTTTTTCTATACTTTAAAAAAGATAAGTAATATGCTATAATTATGGCAAGAAGAAGGGATAGTATGATAGAAGAAATAGAGAGATATGCCAAAGAAAACAATATACCAATAATGCTACCTGATGGTATAGAATTTTTATGTAATTATATAAAAGAACATAATATTAAAAATATATTAGAAATAGGTAGTGCTATTGGATACTCTGCAATTAGAATGGCTAAAGTAAGTGACGATATAAAAATAACTACAATAGAAAGAGATATAGATAGATATAATATAGCAGTATCTAATATTAAAAAGTTTAATTTAGATAATAGAATAACGATTATAAATAAAGATGCAATAGATGTATCTATTGAAGGTAAGTTTGATTTAATCTTTATAGATGCTTCTAAAGGAGGAAATATTAAATTCTTTAACAAGTTTAAAGATAATTTAGATAATAATGGAGTAATTATTACTGATAATTTATCTTTTCATGGACTTGTTGAAGATGAATCTTTAGTAAAAACTAAAAATCAAAGAGGAATAGTTAGACATATAAAAGAATATATTGAATTTTTAAATAATAATAAAGAGTTTATAACTACATATATACCTCTAGGGGATACTATTTCTATATCTAAAAGAAAAGAAAGTAAGTTGGTAGTATGTCCTACTGCCTATAATCTAGAAGAAGTATTAAAAACTAATATAGATGGAATAATCATAGGAATAAAAGATTTATCTGTATTTCCTAGTTTACAACTAGATATAGATAAGTTAAAAGAGATAATCAATTCTACTTCCAAAGAAATAATAGTATCAATTAATAAAATGATTCATAACAAAGATATTCCATATTTAGAAGAAGTTTTAATGGAACTTAATAAGCTAAAAATCAGTAAGATATTATTTTATAATGTAGGAGTAATTAATATTGCTAAAAAACTTGGAATAACAAAGGATTTAGTTATCATGCAAGAACATTTAAATAGTAGTATTTATAGTAATAATTTTTATTATAATAATGGAGTAAAAGGAGCTTTTATCTCTTCTGATATTACTAAAGAAGAACTATTAGAAATAAAAAACAATACTAATATGGAAATAATGTTTATGGGTTATGGATATTTACCAATTTTTTATTCAAGAAGATATTTAACTACTAATTATTTTAACTATATTAATAAAACTAAAAAAGATAATTTATATTATATGAGACATAATGATGAAGATTATCCAGTTTTAGAAAGTAGTAATGGAAGTATTATCTATACAAGTAAACCTGTAAATTTAATAAATAACTTAGATAAAATAAATAGTATTGATTATATAGTTATGGATAGTTTTAATATAGATAATAGTAAATTTATGAATGTATTAGATAACTTTGTTAACAAAACGAAAACTAATAATAATGAGTATATAGGATTTTTTAATACTAAAACAATATATAAGGTGAAGAATAATGAGTAAGAGAATTGAATTATTAAGTCCTGCGGGCAATTTAGAAAAATTAAAAATAGCATTTTTATATGGAGCAGATGCTTGTTATATTGGTGGGTGTGATTTCTCTTTAAGAGCTAATGCTAAAAATTTTAGTATTGAAGAAATAAAAGAAGCTTGTAATTATGCTCATAATTTAGGTAAAAAAGTTTATGTAACAGTTAATATTGTCTTTCATAATGAAGATGTAAATAATTTAAAGGAATATTTAATAAAGTTAGAAGAATGTAAGGTAGATGCAATAATTGTATCTGATCCACTTGTAATAGATGTAGTTAAAAATAATAATATAAATATACCTTTACATATATCTACTCAAATATCATCATTAAATTATGAAGATGTGTTGTTTTGGAAGAAAATTGGGTGTGAAAGAGTAGTATTAGGAAGAGAAACTTCTAAAGAAGAAATAAAAGAAATAATAGATAAAACAGGAATAGAGATAGAATGTTTTGTTCATGGAGCAATGTGTTCTTCATATTCAGGAAGATGTGTTTTATCAAATTATTTCACAGGAAGAGATGCTAATCGTGGAGGATGTGCTCAAATATGTAGATGGACTTTCCCATTATATGATAAAAATAAAAAGTTAGTAGAATCTGACACTGAATTTACAATGTCTACCAAAGATTTATCTTTAATTAGATATATTAGTGATATGATAGACATAGGTATAACTAGTCTAAAAGTAGAAGGAAGAATGCGTTCTAACTATTATATTGCAACAGTTATTAGTGCTTATAGAGAAGCAATTGATGCTTATTATAATAATAATTTAACAGAAGATAAAATAGAATATTATAGTAATATCTTAAATAGAGTAGCTAATAGGGAAAGTATAGCACAATTCTTTAATAAGTTTCCTGAAGTTGATGGTCAATATTATTTAGGAAGACAAGAAGTTTCTAATCAAGATTTTCTTGGTATTGTAACTGATTATGATGATGAGACACATACAGTAACAGTAACTCAAAAAAATTACTTTAAAAAGGGAACAAAAGTAGAAATGTTTGGCCCAAATATTCTTACATTTTCTTTTGAAATACCTGATATTTATGATGAAGAAGGTAATATATTAGAGGTAGCAAATCATCCTGAACAAACTATAAAATTTAAACTAGATAATAAAGTTTATAAAGATGACATAATGCGTATTAAAACATTTTAGTACAAATGTTCAGGATAAACGCATGAGAAATTATGCGTTTTTTGTGTTATACTTTAATAAAAGGATAAATTGGGTGATAATAATGGCGAAAAAATCAAAAAAGTTAGAGGAAATAAGAGAAATGGTAAAAAAATTAAATATAAATTACGAAGAAATAGATTTAAGTGTATTAAATAATTTTGTAACAATCACTAAAAAATTAGACGATAAAAGAGTTCAATATAAAGTAAAACATAATATGAGTGATATAGTAATCATTACTTTGCTAGGGATACTTGCTAACGCGAATAATTGGATTGAAATTCATTGTTTTGCTGTATCTCATGAAAAATGGTTAAAAACATTTTTAGAATTGCCATCTGGAATACTATCACATGATACGATTCAAAGAGTTATTTCTATTATTAATCCATCCACATTATATACTAGTACTGTTAAATATTTAATGAATTTAATTGATAATTTAGCAAAACCATCAAATAACAAAGACGTAAAAAGTATGGATGGAAAAACAATAAATGGAAGTTCAAGAAGTGAATTAACAACAGATAAAATTTCCCCCACTAATGTAATGAGTATATACTCTCATGATTATGGAATGTCCATAATTCAAGATTTTATAGGCGAAAAATCTAACGAAATACCAATGGGACCAGAATTAATAAAACAACTTAACTTAAGTAGTTCAATTATAACTGCAGACGCATTAAATACACAAAAAGAAACAGTAAAAGCAGTTGTTAAAGCCAAAGGAGATTATGTTTTAGCATTAAAAGCAAACCAAGGTACAATTTATCAAGAAGTAAGCGAATATTTCCACGATAATGACTTATTAAAAGAAACAGAATATTATTCCGAAACAGAAAAATCGCATAGTAAATTTATTAAAAGAGAATATTATATGATTAATAATATAAATTGGATAACAAATTATAAAGAATGGAAAAATTTAAAATCAATAGGATATGAAAAGAAAACTATAGAATTTATAAATAACGATAAAAAGATAATCGAAGAGAGATTCTTTATTATAAATTTTGAAAATGATATAAAAATGTTTGCAGATGCAGTAAGAAAACATTGGGGAGTTGAAAATAATTTGCATGCACCATTAGATATTGTTTTTAGGGAAGATGATAATACTACCCTAGAAAAAAATGGTGCAAAAAATTTAAGTATATTAAAAAGAATTGCATTAAATATAATTAAAATAGTTCAATGTTTTTATAATATTAGTTTAAAATTAATTAGATATAAAATATCTATGAATACAGAAGAAGAATTAGAAAAAATATTTAAAATTATTAATACAAAAGAAATAAAATCTATGCTAGATGCTTAAGCATAGATTTATATAAAATTTTTTCATGCGTTTATCCTGACAAATGTTTGTGAAAGTTTGACAATTAGTAAAAAAAGTGTTATTATATAGGTACTTTTCAAGGGGGAGGAGATATTATATGAAAAGGAAAAACATTTTATTGGCATTTGTTATGGTTATAGCAACTTTTTTCGTAGGTACTTATGTTGCTAGTGCTGTAGTTAATGCACCAAGTCAATTAGTTATTAATCATTATACAAAAAAAGCTAATGATAATCCATTAAACGTACCTAAAGTTTTACATATTAAACATACAGCAGATGGTAAATATGTTTACTGTATTGATTATATGTTAAAAAGACCAGATGGTAAAACTTATACTAAAGTATCTGCAACTGCAGACAAGGGTATTGCATATATAGTTAATATGGGATATAACAATAAAACGGAAACTGATTATTTTATAACACAATCAGCATTATGGTTATATTTAGATGATACTAACGGGATGCAAGATTATAAAAATGGAACTGTAGATGCTATAAGACAAGCTGTATATAGTGCGTCTAATAATAATAATCAAGTTGCATTAAAAATTAGACAATTAGTGTCTGATGCAAAAGCTGCTAAAACAATTGAAAAACCTTATATAAATATTAAAAACAAAAACATATCTTTTCAATTAACTTCAGACAAAAAAGGTTATGTTTCAAATGTAATAGAAATTGATACAAATTTAAGTGATTATACTGTAAGATTTGAAAATGCACCAGAAGGGTTATTATATTCAAAAAACAATAATAAATTAATGGTTTATATTCCGGCTGACAAATATAATGAAGTTGATGCAAACTTTAATATTAATGTATCAGGAGTAGGTACAGAATATGAAACTTATATTTATAAAGCTAGTGATTCAAAATATCAACCAGTAGCTGTTCCTTATACGAATAATATAACAGTAGAAGATAATGTTAATGTAAGATTAAATGTGGAAACTACTATTATTTCTATATCTAAACAAGACATTACCACTAAAAAGGAATTACCAGGTGCTACTTTAGTATTAAAAGATTCTAAAGGTAATGTTATAGAAACTTGGGTTTCTACTGATGAACCACATATAATTTATAATTTACCTGTTGGTAAATACACTTTGAGTGAAACAAAAGCACCAGAAGGTTATGAACTTTCTACGGAAACAATTACTTTTGAAATAATAGAAAATGGTGTTAAAAAGTCAGTTATAATGTATAATCGTGTTGAAGAAACACCAGAAGTTCCTGAAATTCCAGATGAGCCGGATGAAGAGATAGAAGTTCCTGTAGAACCTACATCATCTTTTGCTCCAATGGGATTAAGTATTGCAGGAATAGTTATAATTGCACTAGGATCAATATTTATATATAAAAATGTAAAAACAAATGAAAAATAATTTACATTTTACAATTACTATTAGTGTTATTCTTATATTTTTAGGAATAACACTAATTAGTATAAATTTTATTACTACTAAAAGAGATGAAGTTTTTAGTACAATTAATTTGTCTCTGTTAGAAGAAAAAAAAGAAGAAGAAAGTGTAAATGTTGAAACTAGTGATGATAATGAAAATGTTGTAAATGATGAGTCAGACAATGAAAATGTTACAGAAAACACTACATACGAATATTATTTAGCAACTTTAGAGATACCTAAAATAAATTTGTCACGAGGTTTTTATGATAAAAGTTCATCTTTAAATAGTTTAACTAATAATATTAAAATGTTAAAGGAATCATCATATCCTGATGAAACTAATGGGAATGTTATTTTAGCTGGTCATTCAGGGAACTATTATAATAGTTATTTTGGCAATTTATGGAAATTAGAAAAAGGAGATTTGGCATATATTCATTATAATAATGTTAAATACACCTACAAAATAACTAATATATACACAGATTCAAAAGATGGAAGTGTTATAATTAAAAGAAGTCCTAGTAAAAGTGTTTTAACATTAATTACTTGTACCAAAGATGATGAATCTACACATACAATATATATACTAGAAAGAATATAAAGGGGGGATAAAAATGAATTATATTAATATTAGTGATAAAATAGAAATTGCTATGAATGTTATATTTTCATCAAGAGTTTTAGTAGGAACTATTATATTTATACTAATAACTTTGTTCTTGTTTGTTAACAAAAATATAACAAAAAAAAATATGGTTGTTAAAATTCTTTTAATAAATATATTGGCATTTTTAATAACACTATTTTTACATAATGATTATTTGTTTAATACTTTTGATGAGATAGTAAATAGAATATTTTTAAATATTTATTTCCCATCAATTGAAATGTATTTATTTGTACTAATATTTATGGCTGTAATATTGGTAGTAACTTTATGTAATTTTAAAATGAAAAAAAGTTATAAAAATATTAATATAATTGCTTTCTTTTCTATCTTTTATTTCTTTTTAATGATTCTCTATGTGATATCTACTAATAATATAGACATATTTACTGCTAGTAGTATTTATACAGATAAAGAAGTTGTTTCATTATTGGAATTATCAATGTTAGTATTTATACTATGGATTGTATTTACTGTTATTAATTGGATTAGTAATAGTGTGTATGCATATATATTAAAAGTAAAAACAGTTTCTGTTAATGATAATGTTGGGGTTAGTGTTAATGAATTAAGAAAAGAAGCATTTCCTGAATTTAATAATCAAGTTTCTTATTCTTATATTGAAAAAGAAGAACCTAAACAAGTAGTTATAGAGAATAGTATTGTAGAAAATATAGAAAATAAAAAATTTAGTTTGGATGATTATAAGACTTTTAATAATATCTTAAGACAAATAATTCTATTAAATAGTTATAAACCCAAAATAGAACTAGATGATTTATTAAATGAAAATATATTAATGGCTTTTCCTGAAAAGGATAGAGAATTATACAAAAGTATGTTAAATTATTGTATAAAATAAAAAAATGGATTTGTTTATACTCCATTTTTTTATTTTGTGTGTTTTTTTTCTTGATTAAAAATAACACTGACTTTTCCTACTGTTTTTTGGTCATTAATAATATTATTTTTTATTTCTTGGTAAGAATCAACATCTATATCTAGCCCTTCTTGGTTAAGAAGAAGTTTGAATTTGTTAAAATTAACATAGTATGTTGAAGGCTTATAGTTTTTTATATCTTCAATTGTTCTGGTAATTTCATTACCTTCGTTTGTAAAAGACCAATTATACCAATTTATAACAATTATGTCTTGAAGATAGTCGTTAAAACTACTCAAATTACTTTTTATTAATCCGTTTTCATCACATTGGTTAATATTAACAAGGATTCCTAGTTCTAAATTTAACCCTAATTGATCATAGGGAATTTTGTTTTCCCCTAAAGTGTACATTAATATTTTTATAAATTTAATAATATCTAGTAATGCTTGTTCAGTATTAATACTATTTTGAATTTCAAAATAAGAAAGTTCATCTTCCTCGGCATGTACACCATAACAACAATAATATGTTGTTTCAAAATTATTTTTTAATTTTCTTAATTCATCTATAACCATAAAATTCCTCCTTTTAGCATTGTATCATAATTTAAAAGATTTGTAAATTTTTTAAAATTTAGCAAAAAGGTGTTGACTTTGCTAAATGATAGTAATATAATTACTTTAGCAGTCATATAATGGAAGTGCTAAAGGAAGTGATGAGATGCTTAGTAATAGACAAGAAAATATACTTAAGTTTATTGTAGAAGAATATATAAAAAGTGCTAAACCAATTAGCTCACATCAGATATGTGATAAATTAGAGTGTTCTAGTGCTACAATAAGAAATGAAATGGTATATTTAGAAGAATTAAAATTATTAGAGAAAAATCATTTTGCATCAGGTAGAATTCCTAGTGAAAAAGGTTATAAATATTATGTTGAAAATTTAATGCAACCAAAAGATATGACTGGTGAAGATATGCTTAAATTACAAACGATATTTCACAATAATACGTTGGATTTGAATGATACCATTAAAAGAAGTATTGAGATAGTTTCAGAAATTACTAATTATACTACGGTAGTATTAGGAAGTGGCGCAAAAGATAATAGATTAAAAAAAGTAGAAGTAGTTCCTCTTGAAGATAATAAAATATTAACTATGGTAATAACCGACAAAGGATTTGTGGAACATAAAAATTTATTTTTACCTAAAAATGTATCTACCGAAGAAGTAAAAAAGACAGTAGATTTAATAAATAAGTTGGTTGTAGGTACGCCACTTGATGAAATAAGTGAAAAATTAGAATATTCGGTAAAACCAATAATAGGTAAATATGTGCGTCAACATGAACTTATTTATAATACTTTTTATGATGCATTTAGTGAAATTACTAATAAAGAAAGTGATGTGCATTTTGTAGGAAGAAGCAATTTTTTGAAACAACCAGAATTTAGTGATATAGAAAAAATAAAAGAAATATTTAGTAAATTTGAAGATGCTAATTGTATTAGAGAAATAGCGGAAGATAAAAATGGTATTAATGTATATGTAGGTAGTGATAGTGAATTATCAGATGAAGTATCAGTTGTAAAAACTCATTATAATATAGATGGTGAAGAAGGAACAATTGCAATAATTGGACCTAAAAGAATGGAATATGATAGAGTAGTTTCACTTCTAGATTATATCAAGTCTAATATAGGAGGCGACCATGAAGAAGAATAAAGAAGATAAGCATGAAAGTGTACAAGAAGAATTAAAAGAACAAAAACAAGAGGAAATAAAAACTGAAGAAAAAATAAATAATAATAGTATTTTAGAAGATAAAGTAAAAAAATTAGAAGAAGCATTACTTCGTAATCAGGCAGAACTTATGAATTATAAAAGAAGAAAAGAAGAAGAAGTAAGTAGAATGCTTAAATATTCAGAAGAAGATATTGTTAGAGAATTTCTTCCAATATTAGATAATTTTGAAAGAGCTATTAAGATGGATGATGATAATTTAGATGATGATGTTTCTAAATTTTTAGAAGGATTTAAAATGGTATATACACAAATTAAGAATATGCTTGATAAATTTGAAGTAAAAGAAATAGAAGCTTTTGGAAAAGTGTTTGATCCAACTTATCATCAAGCTGTTATGAAAGAAAGTAATCCAGATAAAGAATCAGGAATAGTTCTTGAAGTTTTCCAAAAAGGTTATATATATAAAGATAGAGTTATTAGACCTGCAATGGTCAAGGTAAATGAATAGAGGTTGTATGAATAAAGATGTGTTAAGAGAAATTATTTATTTAATAGTAGCTATATTAGTAGCAATACTAGCAATTAAGTTAGTATTTTGGCTATTTCCAATAATATTAGTTATAGTTCTTGCAATATTTATTTATAACTCTATGAAAAAATCCAATAAAAAAGAAGATAAAAAAGAAAGTAAAAATACAAATAAAAAGAAAAAAATAGTCGTTATTGAAGGAAAAGTTGATGACGAAAAATAAAGAAAGGTGATAATATGAGTAAAATAATAGGAATTGATTTAGGTACTACAAATAGTTGTGTATCTATATTTGAAGGGGGAGAAGCTAAAGTAATAGCTAATGCTAGTGGTGGTAGAACTACTCCATCAGTTGTAGCATTTAAAAATGGTGAAATGCTAGTTGGAGAAAAAGCAAAACACCAAGCTGTAATTAATCCAGAAACTATATCTTCAATTAAAAGATTGATGGGTACTAGTAAGAAAGTTAAAGCAAATGGTAAAGAATATACTCCAGAAGAAGTAAGTGCCATGATTTTAGGAGATTTAAAGAAAACTGCTGAAGATTATTTAGGAGAAAAAGTAACAAAGGCTGTTATTACTGTCCCAGCATACTTTAATGATGCTCAAAGACAAGCAACTAAAAATGCTGGTAAAATAGCTGGACTTGAAGTTGAAAGAATCATCAATGAACCAACTGCTGCAGCCCTAGCTTATGGTCTTGATAAACAAGATACAAACGAAAAAATCTTAGTATATGATTTAGGTGGTGGAACATTTGATGTATCTATCCTAGAATTAGGTGATGGTGTATTTGAAGTTAAATCTACAAGTGGTAATAATACTTTAGGTGGTGATGACTTTGATAATAAATTATCTGATTATATCTTAAGTGAAATTAAGAAACAAGAAGGTGTTGATCTTAAAGATGATAAGATGGCAATGCAACGTATTAAAGAAGCTGCTGAAAAAGCTAAAAAAGATTTGTCTGGTATGACAACAACACAAATTTCACTTCCATTTATTGCTCAAGTAGATGGATCTCCAATTAGTTTTGAAATGGATATTACAAGAGCTAAATTTGAAGATTTGATTAGAGATTTAGTAGAATCTACTACAGAACCAGTAAGAAAAGCACTTAAAGATGCTAAATTAAAAACTAGTGATATTAATAAAGTAATATTAGTAGGTGGTTCTACACGTATTCCAATGGTACAAGAACTAGTTAAGAAAGAATTAGGTAAAGAACCTTCTAAAGGTGTAAATCCTGATGAAGTAGTTGCTATGGGAGCTGCTATTCAAGGTGGTGTATTAACAGGAGATGTAAATGATATAGTACTTCTTGATGTTACACCATTATCTCTTGGTATTGAAACACTAGGTGGTGTTATGACTGTCCTTATTGAAAGAAATACAACAATACCTACTTCTAAAAGTCAAGTATTCTCAACTGCTGCTGATAACCAACCAGCTGTAGATATTCATGTACTTCAAGGTGAAAGACCAATGGCTAGTGATAACAAGACATTAGGAAGATTCCAACTTACTAATATTCCACCAGCACCAAGAGGAGTACCACAAATTGAAGTTACATTTGATATAGATGCTAATGGTATTGTTAATGTTAAAGCAAAAGATCTTGGAACAAATAAAGAACAATCAATTACAATAACTGCTACTAACACATTAACTGATGAAGAAATCGATAAAATGATGAAGGAAGCAGAAGCAAATAAAGAAGCAGATGAAAAGAAGAAGAAAGAAGCAGATGCTAGAAATGATGCTGAACAAGTTGTATTTATGACTGAGAAAGCAATCAAAGATCTAGGAGATAAAGTAGATTCTAAAGATAAAGAAGAAGCAGAAAAATTAATGGATGATGTTAAGAAAGCACTTGAAGGAGATGACATCGAAAAAATAAATAGTGCTAAAGATGCACTTCTAACTAAAGCAAATGAACTTGCTACAAAAGTATACGAAGAAGCTGCAAAGAAAGCACAAGCAGAAAACAAAGAAGAAGCATCTTCTGAAGATAACAAAGAAGATAAAAAAGATGATGTAATTGATGCTGAATTTGAAGAAAAATAATTAATATGAAGCAATGCCTTAGGGCATTGCTCATGTTTAATCTAAGGGAGAATATATGAACAAAGTTACACTAGAAAGTATAATTAACAAAATTTTGAGTAAAGAAGTAGACTTTTGTGAAACTTTTGAAGAAGAATCTATTACAAAAGTATATAAATTATTAAATGGTAAGTTAGATAAAATAAACTATAATTATTTAAAGGGAATAGGTATTAGAATTGCTAATAATAATGATATAGTATATGGATATTCTAATAAACTTGATAATAATAGTATTAATAATTTAGTAGATAATTTAACTAAAAATTTTAGTGATAATAAAAAGATGTCTAATATAGCATTAAATGATTTAAAAGTTTATAAAACAAAAGTTAAAACTACACATGACGAATTATCTGATGATAAGAAGAAAGAATATCTATATAAAATAGATAAGATAGCAAGAAGCTATAGTGATAAAATAGTTCAAGTAGATGCTAGTTTTTATGAATATGATGGGAAAGTTACTATTGCTAATAATAGTTTAAATTATGTAGAAGATAATAGGGTTCTTACAAGACTCATTATAAATGTTGTAGCAGAATCTAATGATAAACAAACTAATAGTATGAAGACTTTTGGATTAAGTGGGGGATATGAATTAGTGGATACTATTGACATTGAAAAAGAAGTAACATTATTAGCAGAATCTGCTGTTAAAAAGTTAAGTGCTAAACCATGCCCAAGTGGTGAAATGCCGGTAATTATTGGCCCAGGCTTTGGAGCTGTAATCTTTCATGAAGCGTGTGGTCATTCGATGGAAGCAACAACAGTAGCGTTAGGAACATCGGTATTATCAGGTAAATTAGGAGAAAAAGTTGCTAGTGATAAAGTAACTATTATTGATGATGGGACACTTAATAATTATTGGGGTACCACTAATGTTGATGATGAAGGAAATCAACCACAAAAAAATATATTAATTGAAAATGGAATACTAAAAGGATATTTAATAGATGAATTAAATAATCGTAAAATGAATATGAATATTACTGGTTCTGGAAGACGTGAAAATTATAAATATGCACCAACTTCTAGAATGAATAATACTTATTTAGCACCTTCTACTGATAAAATTGAAGACATGATAAAAAGTATTGATTATGGAATATATGCTACTAATATGGGTGGAGGAAGTGTTGATCCAGTAACTGGTGACTTTAATTTCTCTGTAAATGAAGCATATCTAATTGAAAATGGAAAAGTAACAGATATGGTTTTAGGTGGTAGTCTTATTGGTAATACAATAGACATATTAAAAAATGTTGAAATGGTTAGTGATGACCTACGTTTTGATACAGGTTTTTGTGGCTCTAAAAGTGGAAATGTTCCAGTAACAATTGGAGAACCTACTATTAAAGTGTCCAAAATATTAGTGGGAGGCAATTAAAATGATAGATGAATTACTAAAACTAGCAAATAGTAAAAATATTAAAATAGAAGTATTTGTGGATGAAGACATTACTACCTCTATTGAAACTATGAATGATAAATTAGAAAAATATGAAAGTTCTTCTACTAATTCATATCGAATTAAAGCTTTATATAATAATAAGATAGTAACAATAAATACGGAAGATATAAGTAACCCAGAAACAATCATTAATAATATTATTGATTTTACTAATGCACTAGATAAAGAAGAAGATACAACTTTTGCTCGTAATATAGACATAAGAAATAATGCAAAAGAAAAAGAAGATAAAGATTATAAAAAAATTATAAATGATTTAATCAGTTTGAATAAATATAAAGAAAAGTATCCAAATATTGAGAATATTAATATGTATTACACTGATAAATATAACAAAATTAGTATTGTTAATAAGGATGTAGAACTTATAGATACTAGTAATATTAATTATATTTATGGAGAGATTGTTTGGAAAGAAGAAGGAATTAATCAAACTGGATGGTTTAATTTAATTAGTCTTAAATATGATTTTTCAAAAATAGAAGAAAAATTTATTGAAACTATAAAAGATGTAGAAGCAAAAATAAAAGCAGTATCATGTAAAACCAATAAATATAATGTAATTATTAAAAATGAACAAGTATTTAAAATATTAAATCGATATAAAGATATGTATGATGCTGAACAAATAAGAAATAATTTATCGCCACTTACTAAAGATTATAATAAAAAAATATTTTCAGATAAAATAACTATTGTAGAAGATCCAACAAATAATAATTTAGTAGGAACTAGACTTTTTGATATGGAAGGTAATGCCACTTATTATAAAGAACTAGTTAAGGACGGGAAGTTTATTACTAAATTATATGATAATAAAAATGCAATAATTGAGGGAAAAAAGCCAACTGGTACAAGTGGTGGTGTTAGAAATATGTATATAGTACCAGGTAGTGATAGTTATGAAGATTTAATTAAAAAGATGAATAATGGAATAATTATAGATTCGTTAGAAGGACTTCATGCTGGTGCAAATGTAATAACAGGAGAATTATCTCTTCAAGCTACAGGATATGAAGTTATAAATGGTAAAATAAGTAAGTCTCTTAAATTAATAATTATGCAAACTGCTTTAAAAGAATTATTTAATAATGTAATATGTGTTGGTAATGATTTAGAAATGTTTAGTGTAACTGGAGGATCTCCATCAATATTGTTTGACAATATTACAATTGTTGGAAAGGAGTAAAATATGGAAAAAAGAGATTATTATGAAGTTTTAGGAGTATCTAAAACTGCTAGTCAAGATGAAATAAAATCAGCCTTTAGAAAACTTGCTAAAAAATATCATCCAGATGTATCTAAAGAACCTAATGCTGCTGAAAAATTTAAAGAAGCTCAAGAAGCTTATGCTGTATTATCTGATGAAAATAAAAGACGTCAATATGATCAATTTGGCCATAGTGCCTTTACTAATCCAAGTGGCGGTTTCTCTGGTTTTGATGGTTTTGATTTTGGAAGTATGTCAGATATATTCGAAGATATTTTAGGGGGTATGGGCTTTGGCTTTTCATCATCTTCAAGAAAAAGTTCTAATAGAGCAAGAAGTGGTAATGATGTATTATATCACATGACAATAACTTTTGATGAAGCTGTTCATGGATGTAAAAAAGATATTAATTTAGATATAACTGATGAATGTCCTGAATGTGATGGTAAAGGAGGTTTTAATTCTAAAACTTGTCCTGATTGTCATGGAAGTGGAACAATTACTGCAGAACAACGAACTATGTTTGGAACATTTTTAACTAAAACTACTTGTCCTAGATGTAAAGGAAAAGGAACTACATTTGAAAAAGCTTGTTCTAAATGTAATGGAACAGGTCAAGTTAAAAAGAATAAAACAATAACTATAACGGTTCCTGCGGGTGTAGATAACGAAAATAGAATAAGATTATCTGGAAAAGGAGAAGCAGGAATAAATGGGGGACCAGCAGGAGACTTATATATAGAGTTTACTGTTAAAGACCATGAATTATATCAAAGAGTTGAAGATGATATATATATTGAACTTCCAATAAACATTCCTGATGCAGTTTTAGGATGCGTTAAAGAAGTACCTACAATTTATGGTAAAGTTGATTTAACTATACCTAGTGGTACTCAAAGTGGAAGTAAGTTAAAATTAAGAGGTAAAGGTGTTGAAAATGTTATATCACATCGTAAAGGTGATATGTATGTAATTATAAAAGTAATAATACCTACTAAACTTACTAAAGATGAGAAAAAAATATTTGAAAATTTAAAAGATACAATGAAAGAAGATAAAGGAATATTATCAAAAATAAAAAAATTTTTAAATAACTAAAATATTCTTTTCTTTTCTTTTTTTTTCGTATATAATACTAAATAGCAAAGGAAGTAGATAGTATGCAAAGATATTTTGCTAAAGATAAAGTTAATAATAAAATAATATTGTTAGATAGTGATATTCATCATATAAAAAAAGTAATGCGTATGAATATTAATGATAATATTGAAGTTATATATGATAAAAAATTATATTTATGTAAAATTATTGATAATTATGATATAGAAATTGTTAATGAAATAAATGAAGATAATGAATTAAATGTTGATGTTACTGTTGCCATAGGTATGGTGAAAGAACAAAAATTTGATTTAATTCTTCAAAAATTAACAGAATTGGGCGTAAAAGAAATAATACCTTTAGTAATGGAAAGAAGCATTATAAAGTTAGACAAATCTAAAATAGATAAAAAAGTAGAAAGATGGAATTCTATTTGTAAAGAAGCTAGTGAACAATCTAAAAGGAATATTATTCCTAAAGTTAGTTTACCGATGACTTTAAATGAATTAGTAAAATTAAATTATGATAAAAAACTTGTTTGTAGTGTCAAACAAAAGGATAACTTTATCAATAAGTATTTACAATTTAAAGATGAATATGTTAAAATGATAATAGTGATAGGGCCTGAAGGTGGAGTGTCAGATAAGGAAGAAGAATTTTTAAATAATAATGATTTTATTAGTGTTTCATTAGGTAGTAGGGTTCTTCGAGTAGAAACAGCCGCAATATATGTTGCAAGCGTTATAAATTACAGTTGTATGGAGTGATTATAATGAGTTTATTAGATACTTTTGGACAATTTTATAATAGTTTAAGTACAGTTAGTTTGGTTATGTTTTGGTCAGCAATATTTGCTTTTTTCTTTTTGATTATATTATCAGTTAATTTGTATAAAAAAAATAAACAATTAGTTTTTGTAATAGAAGAATTAAAAAAGAATTTAAGAGATACCGTTAAAAGTGAACTTGATAAACCTAAAGTGGAAACTAACCCAGAAATTAAACAAGAAGTAGTTGAGCCATCAAATATTAAAGAAGAGAAAAAAATAGAACAAGTAATAGCAGTAAAGAAAGAAGAAGTCCCTCAAAAAGAGGAAGTAGTGCAAGAAAAAGAAATTGTTTCTAAACAAGTTGAAGGACCATATTCTAAAAATGTTTTAAGAGAAATATCTACTAGATATCAAACTTCTCCAATTAGTATTAAGAAGGAAGAAAATAAAGATATGGTAAACATAGTAAGTATTAGTAAAGATGAAATAAATAAACCAGATAAAGTACAGGAAGAACCAAAACCAGAAAAAATATCATTTGCAGAAGAAATATCTAAAAAAATGGAAGAAGAGTTAAAACCTCAAACAATAGAACTTACTGATTATGAAAAGAAGCAAGAAGAAGAGGCTATTATTAGCTACCAAGAATTATTAAAAACTAATAAGGATAGACTTTATAATATAACAGATGAAGAAGAAACAGTAGATTTTATTAAAGAATTAAAGTCTTTTAGAAGTAGTTTATAGAAAATATATATTAATTTATATATTTTTTATTATAGTGTATGTAGGAGGATTTTATGGATAATAAGTTAAAAGAAATAATAAAAATATTAACAGAAAAGAATAAGACAATATCAACAATGGAGTCTTGTACTGGCGGTGGAGTAGCCAATGCTATTACGAATATTGAAGGTGCTAGTGAAGTCCTTAAATTTAGTGCTGTAACTTATTCAAATGAATATAAGATAAAAATGGGAGTAGATGCTGATATAATTGATAAGTATTCTGTTTATAGTATAAAAACAGCAGAAGAAATGAGTAGAAATATAAGTGCTTTTGCTAACTCTAATTATGGGATAGGTATTACTGGTAAATTAAATAGAGTAGATAAAAATAATTTATATGGACAAGATAACATTGTTTATGTAAGTATCTATGATAAAGATAATGATAAATTTTATAATGGCAGTATTGAAGTAACAAAACAAAGTAGAAAAGAAAACAAAGAATTAGTTATTTCATTAATTATCAATATGTTAATGAGTATTATAAAACGATAAAAAAATAAAAGGAACTAACAAATTAATTAGTTCCTTTAAATTTCATTTTGTAACAACCAATCTATTATATTAATAACTTTTATACCATTATAATCGTTATTAATTGTTTTATCCATAGTTAATATAGTTTTTTCATAATTATCATCAATACTTTCTAAACTTCTTAATTCTCTAGTTTTAACTTTTTCATCCGCTAAAGTTCTAGTTACTTGATAATATTTAATAGTATTAGGATTTTCAGCAACAAAATCTACTTCATAATCATTTGTTTTTCCTATATTTACCTTAAATCCTCTTCTTAATAATTCTAGATAAACAACATTTTCAAGTAAATGTCCTTCATTAATATTTCTAAACCCTAATATTATATTTCTTATACCAGTATCTGATATATAATATTTACCAAGTGTTTTAAGTAAAGCTTTACTTTTAATATCAGTTCTATCAGCTTTATACATAATAAATGACTTTTCTAACATGTTTAAGTAATTATCTATTGTTTGATGATTAGATTTTGTGGTTATTTTATTACTATTTAAATAGTCGCTTATTTTTGATGCTGATATAGGACTCCCTATATTATTAGACAAATATTTTATTATGTTTTCTAGAAGAGCTGTATCTTTTATATTATTTCTATCAATTATATCTTTTTTTACAATTGTGTTATAGATATCATTTAAATATGATAAAACTAATTCATTATTTTTCTTTATTAATGTTATCGCAGGAAGTCCTCCATATTTTAAATATTCATTAAATTTATCATCAATGTTATTATTATCATAATTGTTAAATAGTAAATATTCTTTAAATGATAATGGATACATTTTTATTTCTATGTATCTACCTGAAAGTAATGTTGATAATTCTGATGATAATAAATAAGCATTAGAACCTGTTATATATATATCTACATCAAAATCAACTTTAAAAGAATTTATTGCTTTTTCCCAAGATTCTACATTTTGTACTTCGTCTAATAAAACATAAACTTTATCATTTTTAATTTTATCTTTAATATAATTATACAAATCTTTATAATTTTTTATATCATCATATATAGCGGATTCAAAGTTAATATAAATTATATTATCATTTTTAATACCATTATTAATTAAATAATCTTTAAACATAAGTAATAATGTAGATTTTCCACTTCTTCTAACTCCTGTTATTACTTTGATAAATTCTGTATCTTTTGCATCAATTAACTTTTTTAAGTAATTTTCTCTTAAAATCATTTTTATCACCTGTTAAAATTGTATCATAAAAACATTATTTTGTAAAGTTTTGCAAGTTCATTTGCAAAACTTCTTAAATTTGATATTTTTTGCAAATGAATTTTTACTCTACTGTAACTGATTTAGCCAGATTTTTTGGTTTATCAATATCACAATCTCTTTTTTTAGCAACATAATAAGAAAGTAGTTGCATACTGATAATTGCAAGTATTGGTGTTAAATAATTATTATCAGGTATAGTTATTAATTCATTATATATATCATTATCTACATTAATATTTTCATTACATATAAGTATTACATAAGCTCCTCTTGCAAGAACTTCTTTAATATTGCTAATTGTTTTACTAGCAAGACTTTTATCGGTAATAATAGCAATAACTGGAGTGCCCTCTTCAATTAAAGAAATAGTTCCATGTTTAAGCTCTCCAGCGGCATAACTTTCAGCATGTATATAAGATATCTCTTTTAATTTTAAACTTCCTTCTAAAGATAAATAATAATCTATTCCTCTTCCAATAAAGAATACATGTTCTTTATTATATATACTATTTACATATTTAGAATAATCTATATCATATATTTTCTTTATATCATTACTAATATTATTTATATTAATTTTATTATTTAATGAAAGTAATATTAAATATAATACTTGCAAGCTATATGCTTTAGTAGTAGCAACTGCAACTTCAATACCGGCATTAATATATATTACTTCATCACTAATTCTTGCAATAGTGCTTTTATAAGTATTAACAATACCCAGAACTTTAGCTTTATATTTTTTAGCTATTTTAACGGCTTCAATAGTATCAGCAGTTTCACCAGACTGGGATATGGCAATAACTAAATCATCATTGTTTATAAATAATTTCTTATATCTAAATTCACTTGCTATTTCAACCGTTACTGGTATATTTAAAAAATTCTCTATATAATATTTCCCAACAAGTCCAGCGTGATAAGCGCTACCACAACCAACAATATAAATATGTTTATATTTACTAATATCAGGTAATTTATTATCAATATAATGCCTAATAGTATTAGTAATTAAATTATCTTGTTCATATATTTCTTTTAACATATAGTGATCATATCCATTTTTACTAATACTATCAATATTTTTATCGAAAGTAAGTATTTCTCTATTAATAGTATTACCATTATTATATATAATATATTTATCTTTATTAATAATACCTATATCATTATCTTCAAGTATTATATATTCTTTAGTATAATTAACAATAGCGGATATATCTGATGCAATAATATTACCATCATTAGATATTCCAATAATCATAGGACTTCCTTTTTTAGTAACATACAAAGTATTAGGATCATCATCACATAATATACATAATGCATAACTACCTATAAATATATCTTTAATTTTTTCTAAACAAGTATACATATCGTTGTATTTATTATATAGAAAATCTATATAAGCACATGCTACTTCTGTATCAGTATCACTTATAAATTTATAATTATTATTTATTAGTTCTTTTTTTAATTCTAAATAGTTTTCAATAATACCATTATGGACTAATGTTATTTTATTAATTCTATGTGGGTGCGCATTATATTTTGTAACACCACCATGAGTAGCCCATCTAGTATGACCTATACCAATATAACTATCAGTATTTATATCTAATTCTTTTTCTAAATCTTTTATTCTTCCTGTATCTTTTTTTATATTTATTAAATTATCCAAATAGTAGGCAATACCAACTGAATCATATCCTCGATATTCTAAAGATTTAATTCCGTTTATAAGGATACTCATACATTTATTTTTACCTACGTATCCGATTATTCCACACATAATTTTTCTCCTTCTTATGATATATTCTTTGTTATAATTTTGATTTTACTTTTTAAAATATATCTAACGATTTCCCGTAGTAGCATCCGCCGAATATTTCGATAACTACTAATCCTCGTCCTTCCAGTAGAAGCAGGCGCTAAAGATGTATTACTCCTTTCTTATACTATCTTTTACTTTATTATATAGTATTTTTTTATTTGTGACAACCTATCTTTAATAAAAGAAATTATATATATAAATATCATTGACTTTTTTTGCCGAAAACGGCAGAAAAGTTCAATGAACATAATTGACTTTTAATGAAAAATGACATACAATTATATTAAATAGTATATGAGAAAGGGTGAAATAATGGAATTTATTAATAGAGATGATTACTTAAATAAGTTAATATCTAGAAGAGAAAATGGAATGATTAAGATAATTACGGGAATAAGAAGATGTGGTAAGTCATTTATGTTAGATCCAATTTTTAAAAATTATTTATTAAAAGAGGGGATAAAAGAAAATCATATAATTAAAGTTGATTTAGATAATATTGAAAATGAAAAATATTTAGATCCACATGAATTAAACAATTATATAAAAAGTAAAATAAAAGATAATGATATGTATTATATATTAATTGATGAAATACAAAAAGTTAGAAATTTTGAAGCGGTTTTAAATGGCTTTTTGTCTCAAAGAAATTTAGATGTATATGTAACAGGAAGTAATTCAAAATTTTTATCTAGTGATATAATAACGGAATTTAGAGGAAGAGGAGATGAAATTAGAATATTTCCATTATCATTTTTAGAGTTCTATTCTGCTTATAAAGGAGAAAAAGAATTAGCGTGGAATGAATATTTAACTTATGGTGGTATGCCATTGATATTAAGTCAAAAGACTGATGAACAAAAAAGTAAATATTTAATGAATTTATTTGAATTAACATATAAAAGAGATATTATAGAAAGAAATACTATAACAAAGATTGACATATTAGATAGTTTAATTAATATATTATCTTCATCAGTTGGATCTTTAACAAATCCCCAAAAAATTTATAATACATTTATTAGCAATGGGGTAACAGATTTATCAAAAAATACTATAACTTCATATCTAGATTATTTATTAGATTCTTTTTTAATAGAAAAAGTTGATAGGTATGATGTAAAAGGTAAAAAATATATCCAAACACCCCAAAAATATTATTTTGCGGATGTTGGCCTTAGGAATGCAAGACTTAATTTTAGACAACAAGAAGAAAATTATATTATGGAAAATATAATATATAACGAGTTGTTAATAAGAGGCTATAATGTAGATGTTGGTGTTGTAGAAGTAAGAGAAGGAGATGTTAGAAAACAATTAGAGGTTGATTTTGTTTGTAATTTAGGCAGTAAAAGATATTATGTGCAATCAGCATTAAATATTGATACACCAGAAAAAACATTACAAGAAACTAAATCATTAAATAATATAGGGGATAGTTTTAAAAAAATAATAGTAGTTAAAGATAATATAAAATTATGGAGAAATGATCAAGGAATAGTAATTATGGGTATTCAAGAATTTTTATTAAATAAAAATAGTTTAGATTTATAACTATTGATTTTAATACTAATATATATTATACTTATATTAGTAATAATAGGAAGAGGGATATCATGGATAATATAGATAATATAAAAAAGAATAATACAAAGTTTATTATATTTGAAATAATAGTTATTATGTTAGGAATAATAGGAGTTACATTTGCCGTTAGTTATGTTATGGATAGTATTAATGTAAATGTAGATACAGCACAGTTGGCAGTCGATTATACAGGAAGTTTAACTCTACCTACAGCAAATTTAATGCCTATAACAGATGATTCAGTAGATACTAATAATGAAAATGTAATGCGTATTAATTTTACAGTAAAAGGATCTAGTAGTAATCCAGATATTCCAATAATATATGATGTAATATTATCTGATTTACAAATAGATAGTGAACTAAAAAGTGAGTATTTAAAATGGGAATTAGAAAAGAATGGTGTGGTAATATCTAGTGGTAGTTTTTCACCATGGTTTGACTCTATGAAAGATGGTAAATTATGGCTTACTGAAATACAACAAGATTTACCTAATAATAGTAGCACTCCAGATAGTTATGAATTTAGAATATGGATAAGTGAATCATGCCCAGGAGATATATCTACTTGTACAGAAGATATGGATCAATCTAATATGTTAAATAAAAGCATTTCTGGTAAGATAGAGACTGTATTGTATACAAAAGGTAAAGAAGCTTTAATAAGAGAAGTAGGAATGAATGCTTCAGAATATATAGAATCATTACTAGTGAAAAATCCAGAAACAATGAATAATGATGATCCAGATGGTAATGTAAGATATATGGGAGCGGATCCTAATAACTATGTATCATTTAATAATGAATTATGGAGAATAATCGGAGTATTTGATGTAAAGTCTAGTGAGAATGGTCAATTAGAAAAAAGACTTAAAATAATAAGAAATGAGCGAATAGGTACTATGTCTTGGGATAACAAACCATTAGGAACTGGATCTTCTACTTCAGAATATGGAAGTAATGACTGGACTGATAGTGCATTAATGGAAGTGTTAAATAATGGTGCATACTGGAATAGAACAAGTGGTACTTGTCCAAGTGGACAAAATGGTGCTACAAAGAGTTGTGATTTTAGTGCAACGGGGCTTACAGAGGAAGCAAAATCTTTAATAGGAGATGCTGTCTGGAACCTAGGAGGAACTGCATCATTTACAAGCGCATCCAATGGACTAGCTAGTCACTTTTACGGATATGAAAGAGGAACAAAAGTATATAGTGGTCGTCCAACCTATTGGGTAGGTAAAATAGGACTAATGTATCCATCTGACTATGGCTATGCAACAAGTGGAGGAACAACCACAAATAGAGCATCTTGTTTAGCAAAAGAATTATTTAGATGGAGTAGTTCCAGTTATAGTGATTGTAAAAATAATGATTATTTATATAATTCTAGTTTATATCAGTGGACTCTTACTCCGATCTCCAGTTACTCGTATCGCGTCTTTGATGTGGGCACGACGGGTCTCGTTAACATCAACGGCGCGAGCAGCTCCCGCAACTCCGCTTCCCCAGTCCTTTATCTAAAATCAACAGTAGAAATTACTGGAGGAGATGGGACTTCTGGAAATCCATTTACTTTGGGATAAGACACAATAAAAACAAAAGAGGAATATAGAAGGCGTAAGTCTTCTATTCCTCATCCTAGGGAAGTATGAAATACTTCTCTAGGAAAGCCATGTGGATAATTAAATATAAGATAACCAATACATAATTATGTATTGGTTATTGTAATATATAGATAAATAATTTATAATATATATAGAAAGAAGGTTGATTATGAAAGATAAGAATAAGCAATTGATTATTAGAATTGTTTTAACAATTATATTTGCATTAATAGTGTTTTATATTACATTACCACCGTTAAATATACATGATGCTAGTTTTTGGTTTTATTTATTATTTATATTTGTATTTTATAAGTTTATAGGACTTGCTAATATAACTAGTGTAAGAGATTTTATTGTTACTAATACTAATGATTTTCGAAAACAAAGTATATCAGTATTAGTAGTAATGGGTATATTTGTATTAATAGTACTTACTAATATAATCGTATCACCATTATTTAATGCTAAAAGTTATTCTAAAAGAATTACAATTGATGAGAGTAAAAACTTTGTTGATGATATAAGTGAAGTTAATTTTAATGCATTACCTCTTTTAGATAAAGATTCTAGTCAGAAACTAGGAGATAGGGTAATGGGTCAAATGCCTGAACTTGTAAGCCAGTTTAGTGTATCAGATTTGTATACACAAATAAATTATAATAATGACATTATTAGGGTTACTCCATTAGAGTATGCTTCTATAATTAAGTGGTTTACTAATAGAAGTGATGGTGTTAAAGGATATATTACTGTAAATTCTGTAAATGGAGAAGCTAATTTAATAAAATTAGATAAAGGTATGAAATATATGCCTAGTGCTCTATTTAATGAAAAATTAGAAAGAAAATTAAGGTTTAGTTATCCAACAGAAATATTTGATGAAGCAAACTTTGAAATAGATAATGAAGGAAATCCTTATTGGATAATTCCTACAGTTACTTATAAAGGGGTAGGAGTTAAAAAAGAAATAACAGGAGTTATTATATTAGATCCAATAACAGGAAGTAGTAAAAAATACAAAGTAGAAGATGTTCCTACATGGGTAGATCATGTATATAAAGCTGATTTAATTATTGAACAAGTAGATGATTGGGGACAATATCAAGATGGATATTTAAATTCTATTTTTGGACAAAAAGGAGTAGTAATGACTACTGAAGGGTATAATTATACTGTAATGAATGATGATGTATATTTATATACAGGTATTACTTCGGTTGTGTCTGATGAATCTAATATTGGATTTATATTATGTAATATGCGAACAAAAGAGACACACTTTTATTCAGTAGCGGGTGCAAAAGAATATTCAGCAATGGATTCTGCAGAAGGTCAAGTTCAACAAATGAAGTATGAATCATCATTCCCACTTTTAATTAATTTAAATGGAAAACCAACATATTTAATGAGTTTAAAAGATAATGCTGGGCTAGTTAAAATGTATGCATTTGTAGATGTTGCAGATTATCAAAAAGTGGTAGTAACTGATTCATCATTAGGAATAGAAACAGCTGCTAATAATTATTTAACTACTACTATTGGTGAATATTCTGAAGATACATTAGTAAATAAAGATATTACTATATTTAAAATTAATATGGCATTAATTAATGGGAATAGTTACTATTATATAATAGATACAAATGGACAAAAGTATAAGGCTTTAATTAATGTTGGTAGTGATATATTACCATTTCTTGATAATGGTAGTGTAATAAATATTAGCTATGCTAAAGAAGAAGAAATTATTGATATATTGAAAATAAATTAGAACAAATATTAGTTCGTGTAATTTATAAATTGTATATAATATATAGATGTATATTGGTAAAAAAGCAAGATAAACTGTTCGGTTTTCTTGCTTTTTAACATTTGTATAAGATGGTTAAAAATATAAAATGACAATAAATGTAAAATAAAAAAATGATAAAAAATGAAAAAAGAAACAATAACAATAATTAATGAATACATTGAAAAATAAAGAAAATCAATAAATATATGCGTTTTTGAAAATGTGTATTTTTTTAAGAAACAAACTTTTACATTTTTAAAGTTTTTATAAAAAAACAAAAAAATAAAAAAATAAAAAAATACGAACAAAAGTGTTGACATATGTATGGCATTTGTAATACAATGAGAATGTAAAAAAAATAGAAGGAGTGAAATTATGGTTGATATTGAAGAAAAAATATTAGCAATTACTGTTGTTAAAAGAAATGGAAAAAAAGTAGATTTTGATGGCAGTAAAATAGCAGTAGCTATTAAAAAAGGTTTTGACAGTGTAATTACGGAAGAAGAAAAAAAATATAATGAGAAAGATATTCAAAAGATTTATCAAAAAGTAATTAAAAGAATTGATAAAGAATTTGTTTCAAATAATATAGATAAAATTAAAATTGAAGAGATTCAAGATTTAATTGAAGATGAACTTAAGAAAAATAATTATGATGATGTTTATGAATCTTTTTCAGAATATAGAGAAAGAAGAGCGGCATCAAGACAAGCTTTTGCAGACGAAAAGAAAATGCATAAATTCTTAAAGTCAATTGAAGGATTAGGACTTAAGAGTGCTAGTGAAGAAGATAGTAAAAGAGAAAATGCTAACATTGATGGAAACTCTGCAATGGGAACAATGTTGCAATATGGTTCAACTGTATCTAAAGAATTTGCTAAAGCATACTTAATGAAGAAAAAATATGCAGAAGCACATGATTCTGGAGATATTCATATTCATGATATGGATTTCTTGCCAATGGGTACAACAACATGTATGCAAATAGATTTGAATAAATTATTTAAAAATGGTTTTTCAACGGGACATGGACATTTAAGACCACCGAAAGATATTATGTCTTATAGTGCACTTGCTGCAATTGCAATTCAATCTAATCAGAATGATCAACATGGTGGTCAAAGTATACCGGCTTTTGATTATTATTTAGCACCGGGCGTACTAATGACATTTAAAAAGCAATTTAAGCAATCAATGTATGAGTTATTAGATTTTACAGATTTTATTAGTTTTGTAAATATGGATAAGGTTGCTAAAGAAATAGATAAATTAACTAGTATTGAATTAGATATAGATACGTTTGAAAGTATTTATAAAGATTCAAAAGAGGTAAAGAGAATTTTTGAGAAAGCCTATGAAACAGCACTTGCTAAAACAGATAGAGCGACATATCAAGCAATGGAAGCATTTGTTCATAATTTAAATACAATGCATTCAAGAGCAGGTGCTCAAGTACCGTTTTCATCAATTAATTTTGGAACTGATACTTCTGCTGAAGGAAGAATGGTTACTAAAAACTATTTATTATCAGTAGATGCAGGACTTGGTAAGGGAGAAACTCCAATATTTCCAATATCAATATTTAAAGTTAAAGAAGGAGTTAATTATAATAAAGAAGATCCAAACTATGATTTGTTTAAGTTATCTTGTAAGGTGTCTGCTAAAAGGTTATTCCCTAATTTCTCATTTATTGATTCACCATTTAATAAGCAATATTATAAAGAAGGAGACTTTACTACTGAAGTAGGTTACATGGGATGCCGTACAAGAGTACTTGCTAATGTGGCAGATCCTAATAAGGCAGTAACTCCAGGACGTGGTAATTTATCATTTACAACAATTAATTTGCCAAGATTAGGAATAAAACATGGAATTATTACTAATGAAAAAACTGATTTAAACGGTTTCTTTGAAGAACTTGGTAATTTAATGGATATGGTTAAAGATCAATTATTAGAAAGATTTGAAATTCAATGTAGTCGTAAAATGTATAATTTTCCATTTTTACTAGGACAAGGTGTATGGTTAGATAGTGAGAAATTAAAGCCTAATGATAGACTTAGAAAAATACTTAAACATGGTACTTTAAGTATAGGATTTATTGGACTTGCTGAATGTTTAAAGGCACTTATTGGTAAACATCATGGAGAAAGTGAAGAAGCTCAAAAATTAGGGCTTAAAATAGTTAAATTTATGCGTGAAAAATGTGATGAATATTGCAAACAATATAATTTAAACTTTACTTGTTTAGCAACACCAGCAGAAGGACTATCTGGAAGATTTACTAGTATTGATAAAGCAATATATGGAAGAATTAAAGGAGTAACTGATAGAGAATATTATACTAATTCATTCCATGTTCCAGTATATTACAATATATCAGTAGTAGATAAAATAAAGAAGGAAGCTCCATATCATGCATTTACTAATGCTGGACACATAAGTTATATTGAATTAGATGGAGATACTGCTAATAATGTTGAAGCATTTGAACAAATTGTAAGACTTATGAAAGAAAACAATATGGGATATGCAGCAATTAACCATCCAGTAGATAGAGATCCTGTATGTGGATATGTAGGGGTAATTGGAGATGTTTGTCCTGGTTGTGGTAGACATTCAGGAGAAGGTGTAAGTATTGAAAAGATAAACAGTATTAACGAATGCTGTAGATAAAAAAGAAAGGGAGATAAAAATGAAAGAAGAAGTAAGAGAAGCAAAAAAAGTTGGGGAAGGCGTTGAATTTGAAAGAATTAGAAGAATTACAGGTTATTTAGTAGGAACTGTAGATCGTTTCAATAATGGTAAAAGAGCTGAAGAAAGAGATAGAGTAAAACATAGTACTAAAGGTATTTTTGATGAAAAGATAGCCTAATGCAAATTAGATTAGCGGCAGAACTTCAAAAGGATAGTATTGTTGATGGAGAAGGCGTAAGAGCAGTATTATGGACACAAGGGTGTTCCCATAATTGCAAAGGTTGCCATAATCCACAAACACATTCTTTTGATGGAGGAGCATTAATTGACTTTGAAGAGGTTAAATCTTGGATAGATGAATTAGAAGGGCACCAAGGAATTACTTTATCTGGAGGTGACCCTTTCTTTCAACCTCATGAATGTGCAGAAATCGCTAAATATGCTAAAAGTAAGGGACTAGATATTTGGTGTTACACAGGATTTACTTATGAAGCATTAATTGAAAAAAGTAAGAAGAATTCTGCAATAATGGAACTATTAAAACAAGTAGATGTTTTAGTAGATGGCAAATTTATATTAGAACAAAAAAGTTTAGATATATTATTTAGAGGCTCTAGAAATCAAAGAATAATTGATGTTCCTAAAAGTTTAAAAGAAAATAAAGTATCTTTAGTAGAAAAATATTATGAAGAAAATAAAAAATATAATCCTTTGAAAAGAGACCGTATGTATATATAGTTTCTTTTTGTTTATAAATTTATTGATTATTTTATTTATAAGGAAAGTTCGACTTTTGTATTATTTGTTTACCAAAGTCATTGACAAACGAATGTTTATGTTTTAT
>CALVPR010000010.1 GCA_944351765.1 uncultured Bacilli bacterium | reverse complement strand
GAATATAAATTCCCGTGAAGTAGAAAAAACTTACCGTGAGGTAAGTTAGTCAAAATTTATTTTGACTTTTGTTCTTTGACAAAATTGCTTTTATGAAGTAAAATATTTCCAGATGTTTTGGGAGGTATTTTTATGAAGACTATATATAATGTATACAGTGATAAAATTGATAAGCAATCAATTGATTTAGCATTAATATCTGATATTCACTATAAAAATAAATATGATACGAAAAGATTGGACTTTTTATTGAGAAAATATTTAATGTATAAGCCTAATTATATATTAATTTTAGGAGATTTAATTAATGATTCTGGAATATCAGAAAATGATTGGAGAATTTTGTTAGCATATATTAAACTATTTGCAAGAATTACTAAAGTTTATTGTGTGTTAGGTAATCATGATACAATGACCAGAAATGGTAATGGTTGGGAATTAAATGTAAACGAAAGGTTTATATCAGCATTATCGGAAATTGAAGGACTTGTTTTATTAAATAATGAAACGGTTATATTAGAAGAAGGAATATCTTTTACAGGTATAAACTTTTTAAGTGATTTCTATGAAAAAGATAAAGAAAATGTTGAAAAATATATTCATGATGTTAATACAAATTTTGATACTAAATTACCTAATGATGTTTATAATGTTATTTTGCAACACAGTCCAAATAATTTGTTTGATCAAAATGTAGTAAGTCAAATCCCTTTTTATGAAAATGCTGATTTAGCTATATCAGGACATCAACATAATGGATGTGTTCCTGTTTACTTAAATAAAATTCCTACTAATAGGGGAATTGTAGGTTTTGTGGGACCAAATATGAAATTTTTTCTAAATAATTGTCGTGGAATAAAATTTATTAATAAGAGTTTAACTGGGTGTGTTTTGTCTCCAGTAGTAACTTTTTCTGATGGAATTTGCCAAACAGTCAATCCGTTTTTTCCTGTTCAAGAGCAATATATAAGAATTAGAAAAAAGTAAATTTGGATAAAAATGTTTGATAGAGAAGTAAAATTAATCGGTTTAGATAATTTAGAAAAAATTCAAAAATCTAAAGTTTGCGTTATAGGACTAGGTGGAGTAGGGGGACATGCTGTCGAAGCTTTAATAAGAGCGGGCATAGAAAATATTATTATTATTGATTATGATATAGTTAATATAAGTAATAAGAATAGACAAATTATTGCTACTGATAGGACTATTGGTAAGAAAAAGACTATTGTTATGAAGGATCGAATTTTAGAAATAAATAAAAATGTAAATATTACAATAATTGATGAAAAAATAAATTCTGATAACATAAATTTGATATTTGATAATGAATTTGATTATTTAATAGATGCATGTGATACAGTTAGTGTAAAAAAAGAAATTATAAAAAAATGCTTAACCAAAAAAATTAAATTCATCACTTGTATGGGAACCGGTAATAAATTAGATCCATCTAAATTAAAAATATGTGATATTAGAGAGACAAATTATGATCCATTAGCAAGATTAATGAGAAAATTTATAAGAGATCAAAAAATTACAGAAAAAATAATGGTTGTTAGCTCTACTGAAATTCCTAAAAAAGTAGAAGGAAGTGTGTCATCTATTAGTTTTGTTCCTTCAATTGCAGGCATTATGTGTGCTAGTTATATAATAAAATCAATTATTAGTGGTGGTGGTAGTGATGTATAGAAAAATAGGATGTAAAAATGGTACAGTCGTTTTATATAGTGATTTAGAAGAAAAAAAGTTAGAAATTAATAATCTTAATTTAATAAGAGTTGCTGAAATTGATAATTTATTAGAACAAATAAATGCAGAAGAAGAAATTGTAAAAGATACTATAGAAAAAAGGAAACTAACTAACAAAAAAAAGAAGTTAAGATCTTTTGGTTTAGTGCTATTTGTAATATTGGTTTCATTTGTCCCATTTATTACAAATATTATTAATACTTTAACAATTTATATTCCACTTTTTAATGTTTTTATATTTACTTTAAGTATGTTAATTTCTCTTATTGTATTTCAAAATGTAATGTTTTCCATTCCATATAATAAAAAAGATATACTTAGTAATAAAAAAGTATTAGAGTTTTTGAATCAAAAATTTGTTGATTTGAAAGAGGAAAAAGAAAAATTGTTAAAAATACCTTGTTTTGATACAATTAGAGATCATCAAGAATTTACAATAAAAGATGGTAAAAGTATAAGAACAACTATTGAATATCTTAATTCTCTTTATAAGTATGAAAAAAAGGTTGCTAATATTTTTGATGAAAATGTAACTATAGATGAAATAAAGAAAAAAACTTTCAGAGGTTTTAATGATGGTAAGGTTGACTATGATAGTAGAGAAGATATTGTAAATGAAATTTATAAAATTATAAGAAAAAGAAAAGTATTAATGAAAAAAACAAAGTATAAAGAACTTTAATACTTTGTTTTTTTTAAATTATCTATAATGTTTTTTAGTACTTGTTCATTTTTATTACGATTTGGTATGTAGTAAATTTTATCTTTTATTTTATCAGGCAAATATTGTTGTTTTACATAACTATTTGGATAATTATGTGGATACTTATATTCAGGATTGCCATTATGTAAGTGATTGGGAACATCTCCAGTATTTCCTGATTCTATGTCAGTTAGTACTCTATCTATTGCGGCTTCAGCACTATTTGATTTAGGGGAAAGAGATAATTCTATTACTATTTCTGCCAAAGGAATTCTAGCTTCTGGTAATCCTAGTCTAAGTGCTGAATTAATTGCTGCATCTACTTTGGGCCCCATATCTGGATTGGCAAGCCCAATATCTTCGTATACAATAACAGATAGTCTTCTACAAATTGCTTCTATATCTCCACCAACAATTAGTCTTCCTAAATAATAAATACTAGCGTTAGGATCACTTCCACGAATAGATTTTTGAAAAGCACTAAGAAGATTATAATATCCATCACCATCTTTATCATGAAATACATTATTTTTTTGAATAACATTTTTAAGTACATCTTTAGTTATATGTTTATCATTAGTAGTAAAATATGCTACTTCTAATAAGTTATATGCATGCCTTAAATCATAACCACTAGCATTAGCAATTATTTTATAACACTCTTCATCTATATTAATATCAGTTAATATAGATTTTATTTTATCACTTTTTAAAGCAGAAACAATATCTTCACTAGTTAAATCATGCAGTTCTAATAACTGGCATCTACTTCTAATCGCCGGATTAATACTATGATAAGGATTAGAAGTAGTCATTCCAATTAAAACAATAAGACCATTTTCTAAATAAGGAAGAAGAAGATCTTGTTTATCCTTATTTAATCTATGTATTTCATCCATAATTAAAACTAATCCACCATACATTTTAGCTTCTTCAATTACTGTATCAAAGTCTTTTTTATTATTAATAACAGCATTTAACATACGATATTTAACATTTAATTCATTTACTAAAGTAACTGCAATAGAAGTCTTTCCAATACCAGGTTTTCCATATAAAATAATAGAAAATAATTTATTATTATTAACCCAATTAGTTAGGATTTTATTTTCTCCGATTAAATGTGTTTGACCGACAATATCAATTATTTTAGTAGGTCTTAATTTATCTGCTAAAAGTTCATTCATTCTATCACATCCATTTAGTATTTTATCAAAATAATAGTTAATTGTAAACAAAATTAGATTATGATATAATTTAATTAGGGTGGAATTATGATAGATATAGATAAAAGTAAACTTATTGATAAAAATAAAGAAATACTTACTAAATATCAAATATATTTATTTACAGAAAGACATATGGCTGATAATTCTATTGATTCATATATATTAGATATAATTAAATATTTAGAATATGTAAATAAAGATTATAATTCTATTATTAAAGATGATATATATAAATATTTAGCAAAATTGGATAAAGATAAATTAAGTGTAACTTCTGTTGAAAGAAAGATTGTATCTATAAAATCATTTCATAAATATTTAGGAAGATTTCATAATATAAAAGATATTGCAGTTAATATAGAGCATCCTAAATTTTATAGAAAATTACCTAATACATTAACAATTGAAGAAGTAGAACTATTATTAGATATTAAGTTAGAAACACCATTTGATTATCGAAATAAAGCAATGCTTGAATTAATGTATGCAACAGGACTTAGAGTAAGCGAATTATGTTCTTTAGAATTAAAAGATGTAGATTTAGAAAACAATTATGTACGGTGTATAGGCAAGGGTAGCAAAGAAAGAATTGTTCCATATGGTGAAGTTTGTGCCTATTATTTAAGCCTATATTTAAATGAGTATCGGCCTTTGTTAAAAAAGAAATATTTAACAGATAATATATTCTTGAATAATCATGGTAAAAAAATGACTAGACAGGGATTTGAGTTTATTTTAAATAATATAGTAAAAGAAAAAGATATTAATAAAACTATTACACCCCATATGTTAAGGCATTCTTTTGCTACACATTTACTTAATAATGGAGCAGATTTACGAAGTATACAAATTATGTTAGGACATTCAAATTTATCTACTACTCAAATATATACAAATATAAGTAGAGAAGTATTAAGGGAAAATTATGATTTATATCATCCGGAATATAAAAAGAAAGATAATAACTAAAATATTAGAAAATATGGTATAATTAATTTATAGAATGGAGGATAAAATGAAAGTTAATAAATTAATGTTTAGAGAATATGATATAAGAGGTATATATAATGAAGATATTGATGAAGAAGTATCTTACTTAATTGGTAGAGCTTTTGGTAGTAATTTAAAAAGAATGGGTAAAACAGAAACTTTAGTGGGTTATGATAATAGAATATCTTCCCCAATTATTGAAGAAAATTTAGTAAAAGGTATTACAGAATCAGGAGTTAATGTTGTAAGACTAGGATTAGTTACTACTCCAATGTATTATTATGGATGGGATTTACTTAATATTAAATGTGGTGTTATGATTACAGCATCTCATAATCCCAAAGAATATAATGGTTTTAAATTCAGTTATAATGGGATTCATAATGCTTATGGTAAAGATGTATATAATTTATATGACACTATTATTAATAAAAATTTTACAAGTGGTAATGGTACTATAATTAATAAAGATATAAAGAGCGAATATATAAAGTTATTATGGGAAAATATTGAACTTGGTAATCGTAAATTAAAAGTGGTGTATGATTGTGGTAATGGAACTACTAGTATAGTGGCTAAAGAGGTATTTAATAATCCTAATATTGAATTTATTCCTATATTTGCTGATTCTAATCCAGAATTCCCTAATCATCATCCTGATCCTTGTGTAGAAGAAAATTTGGCATATTTAAAGAAAAAAGTATTAGAAACACATGCTGATGTTGGTATTGCTTTTGATGGAGACGGCGATAGAGTAGGGGTAGTAGACGAGAAGGGGAATATGGTTGAAATTGATAAATACATGATAATTATATGGCGAGATATTTATAATAAGGTTAAAAATAAGAAATGTTTATTTGATATTAAATGTTCAAAAGCATTAGAAGACGAATTAATTAAATTAGGAGTTGAGCCAGTATGTTATCGTTCAGGTAACTCATATACTAAAGCTATGTCAGTAGAAGGTAATTTTCCATTTTCTGGAGAGTATTCTGGACATGTATTCTTCAGAGATAAATTTCCTGGATATGATGATGGAATATATGCTGGGTTAAGATTAATTGAAATATTATCTAAAACTAATAAAACTGTATCAGAATTGCTTCTAGGCATAAATACTTATTACAGTACAAAAGAATTAAAAATGAAAGTAAATGATGAAATAAAATTTGATATTATTAATAAAGTTAAAGAATATTGTCTTAGTAAAAATTATAAAATACTTACAATAGATGGTGTTAAAGCATTATTTGATGATGGATCTGCTGTTGTTAGAGCATCTAATACAGGTCCTAATATAACTATGCGTTATGAGGCTAAAACTAATGAAAGATTAAATGAAATAGAAAAAGAATTTACTAATTTATTAAATAAATTACTTTAGTATATTCTCTCTATTCATTTCTTCTATTTTATAGAACTTAACATAACATACATTATCGTACTTAAATAATTTGGAAGAAAAAAGATAAATAATTAATCATATTTAATATAATTTATAACAAATATACTTATATGAATAATACTATCTTCTTTATATATATTATTACAATATTATAAATTGATTAAGATAAATATTTATATTAAAATATTTTTAAATTATTATATTATTATTTTAATTTTAGATGCAAACTAATTCTTTATTACCTTTTATTGTGCTTATATTTTAATTTGAGTAATATATTTGAGTAATATAATTGTCCATAAATTTATTTCCCGAATTAATACAGAGCCAATAAATTTTAGAAATACCTACTCCCCTATTCAAATTAAGAAAAATAATAGGGGAGTTATAAATAAAAAATCTAGGATTAATATAAATTCCTAGACTGAATTTCAGCAATTTTATCAAATACTTCACTTGCATTTTTTTCATTTATTTCGGTATATCCAAGTTCTTTTAAAGCCATAACTTTGGCAGTATTTAATTCTTGAGTACGGCTTAATTTTTCTTCATTTTTTCTAGCAAGTTCCATTTCCCAACGTTTATGTGATTCAGCAAGTTTTGTTCTTGATGCACCTCCATTAGAATATAATGTCATTGCAGAATATAATATACTTTCAAAAACATATTGATGTTCCTCATCGTAGGCAAAATCAAGTGGCTTGATATATCCTGCAGCTTTAGAAACATAACCTAAAATATATTTTAATTCTTTAGTATTACTCATTGCTTGTAAAAAATGATAAAAATAAGTCATTGTAGTTAATGAAGTTTTTGATTTATCTTCATTTAACATTTCTTTTAATATGAATACAATATCACTAATAACCTCTTGTTCTTCTTTTTTTAACCCGTTTAATTCAATTATTTCATCTTTTTGAGTTGTAACTTTCTTTGAAGTAAATATCTTGTTTCCAACTTCTTCTATATATTCAGTTGTAAGTTCTATATCAATAATCTCTTGTTCAGATTTTACATTTAATAATTTATACAATAATTGACACTTTTCATTAGGTACGTTAGATAAATCTTCACCATCCAAATAGTTATATACCATTTGTCTAGATACCCCTAAATACTTAGCTAAATTGACTTTTGAAATATTGGCTTTCTTTAATATTGCATTTATTTTCTCCACTACATTCATTATTGTATTCCTCCTATTAATATTTTATCATTTATTTAAATTATGTCAAGTAACCTAAAATACTTTTTCAATAATACCACCACCAAGACATAAATCACCATCGTATAGTACACAAAATTGCCCTGGAGTTACAGCTTTAGCATTATCATAAGTAACTTTAATTTTATTATTTTTTAAATACTCAACATGACACTTTATATCAGGTTGACGATATCTAAATTTACAAGTACAATCAGTAATTCTTTTATCTGTTAAGAAGTTAAAATCTTCAATTATTGCTTCTTTAGAATATAAATATTTGTTTTCGTCTCCAGTAGCAATATATAAAATATTATTCTCTAAATCTTTTTTAGCAACATAAGACTTATCTTTAAATCCTCCTAGATTAAGTCCCCTTCTCTGCCCTAAAGTATAATACATTAACCCTATATGCTCCCCTACTACATCGTTTGTTTCAATATTAACAATTTTTCCAGGTATGTTAGGTAAGTAATTTTCTAAAAATTTTGTAAAGTTTCTTTCTCCAATAAAACATATTCCGGTAGAATCTTTTTTCTTAGCAGTTACAAGCCCTTTATCACTTGCTATTTTTCTAATTTCTGATTTTGTTAAATCCTGTAAAGGGAAAATAACATCTTTAAATACATCTTTATTTACGTAGGCAAGAAAATAACTTTGATCTTTATTCTTGTCACTTGCTTTGTAAAGTTGTCCATCTATTACTTTAGCATAATGCCCTGTAGCAATATAATCTGCTCCTAGTTTTTTAGCTTCTTTTACAAATAAATCAAATTTAATATATTTATTACACATAACATCAGGATTAGGAGTTCTTCCTTTTTTTAATTCATCTAGAAAATAAGTAAAAACATAATCCCAATATTCTTTTACAAAATCAATTCTATGTAAAGGTATGTCTAGTTTTTTACATACTTCTAAAGCATCATTATAATCCTTTTCTTGGGGACATATATCGTTATTTAAATCTGGATTACCTAAATAATCATTATTAATAGAACTATCCCAATTTCTCATAAATAATCCAATTACATCATAGCCTTGTTCTTTTAATAAAAGGGCTGCAACAGAACTATCTACTCCTCCTGATATTCCGATTACTACTTTCTTCATATATACACCTTCGTTCTATATAATTTTATCATATTTTTACAAAGAAAAAAACACATTACGTGTTATTATATAAATAATTTTATTACTAATTTCATAAGGGCTGGTAATAAATATGATTCTGATAAAGAAGATAACAATGAAATAATAATAGTAAAGATGTAAATTATTGTATATTTTTTTAGCATGTTCCGCATATTATTATTCTTTTTGCCCATAATATACTCGAATAATTTTACTGTAAACATTATACTATAAATACCTAATATGATTATACAAAAGATATTTAATAATTGGTGTGGGAATATGTATATAAATACTCCAATTACACCTTTAAAGCCATAACAACTAAATATAGAAGCAATTGAGAATCCTAATAAGAATCCTTTTAAGTAAACTAAGAAAATATTAATAAATATTCCAACAATGCTCATTCCAAGTATCCATATTAAAGTAATATATATTATATTAGTAATAATACTATTTTTAAATGCTAGTCCACTGTTAATATTAGATGTATCAATATTTGTAAAAAATGTTTGTATTTGATTAAGTACACTTGTTTTATCAGTTTCATTTAATACCATTAAAAATACTGACCCAGATATTAATCCAAGTATCAAAATTGTTATTATAAAGTAGTTAGTTTTTTTGCTAGGTAAAATAATATTTTTAATCTTTGTTAATTTCTTGTCCATTGTTATCACCACTAAATTATATTTAATTAGTATTGATATTATTACTAAAATTTTGTATAATGGATTACGAGGTGTAACATGAAAGAAGTTAATAAAGATAAGAAAAAGAAAAAAACAAAAAAGAAAATTAAAAATTTAGGCACTAAAATTATTGCTATAATTATGTTACTATTAATGGTGTTATCAGTAGTAGCAGGTATTGTTGCATACATTTAAAATAGGAAGACTAATTATTATCTTCCTATTTTTATTTTGAAAATATAATATTCTTATTTTTATTAAGCAAAAATTCTGTAATATCTTTAAAGTTTTCATCAACCAAAGCTGTTGTACATATTAATAATTCAATTTGTTCTTTATCTTTAAAAGTAATAATTAAATATTCTTCAAAATAACTATGCTTTGAATTTAAAACAGTATTTTTTCTTTTAGATATTTTTAATATGTCATCATATTTATAATGTCTAGTTACGTTATATTCACTCGTTATTATATATTTATCTGTCAAGAAATAATTTTTTTCATTCCAAAAAACAATTTTACCAATTTTATCTAATAAACTATTTTCTATTAAATAATTTTTTATGTTTTTCAAATTACGATAAGTTAGAATTCTATTAATGATAGTGAAAGGAAAAGCAATACAAAATATCATTAAATAATACCAATTTACTTTATATGATATAAATAATAATATTAAAGATATTAATATTAATATAATAATATATACATATATATCTGTTTTAGCTATTTTAATATAGTCATTAATATTATTTTCTTTTACTAATTTTTTCATGTTTATTTCATCTGCTTCCAACTTAAATATATCATATTTAATATTAAATGTAAATAAAGACAGAATTAAAATTCCTGTCTTATAAACTTAAAATATTTAGTTTTCTGCTTCTTCTAACATATTTACTATAAATATACCATATCCTCTTTTAGGGTTATCTACTACTACATGAGTAACTGCTCCAATAATATATTCACCCTGAATAATAGGACTTCCACTCATTCCTTGAACAATACCGCCAGTTTTTTCTAATAATTCTGAATCAGTAATTTCAAAAAGAATATTTTTTGTTTCTTTGTCTTCTTTACTAACAGATATTATATTAATATCATATTCTTTAACTTCTTCTCCACTTAAAACTGTAAAGATTTTAGCACTTCCAGTTTTCACTTGAGAAGGTTCTGCTACTTTATATAGTTTTTTGTCTGGTAATGTATCAGTATAACTTCCAAATATTCCAGAACTTGTATTTTCTTTTACGTCACCATAAACTATAGATGAATCATATCTTGCATTTTTTTCACCGGGATTACCATCATCACTAGGAGTTATGCTAGTGACAGTTGAGTTATATATTTTACCATCTTTTATTTCTAGTTTTTGTCCAGTAGATTTTTCAATTATTTCATGTCCTAGTGCACCATATATTTTAGTATTAGGATCAATAAATGATAACGTACCTACTCCTGTTATAGAGTCTTTTACATATAATCCTGTTTTATAGACATCATTACTATCTTTAATTAAATTTAAAGTAGTAGAATAAGTTTTACTTCCTCTTAAATAATTAATATTTACAGAACTTACATCACCTAATTTATCTATTTCTGTTAACATTTCTTCAATAGTTGCTACTTTACTATTATTAATGGAAGTTATAATATCCCCAACATGTAAATTTGCATCTTTAGCAGGATTTTTTCCATCTACTTCATAAGTGCCTACTATAATAATTCCTTTTGAATTAAGTTCAATACCGATATTCTCTCCGCCTGCAATAATATACTCTGAATAAGCAAGAATTTGGGTTGGTAGTAACAGTGAAACAGTTAAAATAAGCAGAACGTTGTTTTTTAATTTTTTAAAAAACATAAAAACATCTCCTTTTAGTAGCTTTTTATTCACAGACTACATTATTATAATGCAACCAAAAATTATATTTATAAGAGAAAAAAACTACCATTTTTTTAGTAAATTTTACATATATTTAATTAGGTGAAACTTTATGAATAATTTTTTATTTCCATTTATTTTAACTTCTTTTGCAGCATTTTCTACAATGCTTGGAACATTACTTATTTTTTTTAAATTTAAAAATTATAATAAATTAATAGTAGCTTCTCTTAGTTTTGCAGCAGGAGTAATGATTACTGTTTCTATTACTGATTTAATTCCAGAATCTCTTTTATTATTAAAAGAAAATAATAATGATTTTACAAGTCTTATTTTATGTATTATATCTATTATATTGGGAATAATAATATCGATGATATTAAATTATTATTTACCTGATAATAGTAATAATACTTTATATAAAGTAGGAATAATTTCAATGTTAGCAATTATTTTACATAATATACCAGAAGGTATTATTACATTTATTACAGCATCTTCTAATATGACTTTAGGTATTAGTTTAGCTATTGCTATTGCTCTTCATAATATACCAGAAGGTATTAGTATATCAGTTCCAATATATTATTCAACTAAAAGTAAATTTAAAGCATTATCTTATACATTTATATCTGCAATATCAGAATTATTTGGGGCTTTTATAACATTTTTATTTTTAAAAAATTTTATTAATAATACTATTATAGGTATATTATTTGCAATAGTAGCAGGTATCATGCTAAATATCTCATTATGTAAATTATTACCAACCGTTAAAACTTATAATTATAACAGATTTTCAATAATATTTTTTGTAATAGGTATACTGTTTATATTAATAAAGTTTCTGTAAAATTAATAAAAAAATTAATGACAAGTGGAAAATAATTTGATATAATTAACTTATATAATAGGAAGGGAAGTAAATATGAATACAACATTATTTATGTCTTTAGATAAACATCAAATATATTTAGTAAATGAAGGCTCAATTTCATTTTTTATTGCAGTTCCAAGTAAAGAATTTAATAAAACTAATATTTCTATTGAGTTAAGAGATGATTATGAGTCTTTTAACATTAATACAAATAATTTGGAACATGTAAAAACTTTAATTAGGGATATATATAGTAAAATTGATAGTTACAATATAAGTTTGGTAATCCCTATTACTGAAAATGACGAATTAAAAGATGTTAGAACAAATATTAATGATATTACTTATGACAAATTAAATAATGTTATTGGAGGAATTATTAATAAGTCATATATGATACTTACAGAAAATGGAATTACAGTAGAGAGTAAAATAATTATAATTAATAATGAAAAATATAAGAGTTTTATTAGTTGGTTTTTAAATAAATATCAAGATAGATGTGAATACAAGACTTTTTTACAACTTATAACAATTACAAATAACGAAAGTATTTCTTTAAATAAAATAGAAATGACTGATATTAATTTTGTTATAGGTAAAGATGAAAAAGAAGTAAAACCTCAAGAGGAATTAGACACTTTAGAAGTAGATCCAAGTATTATTATTGATGAAATAGATCTTCCTACCAGTTATATAAAGAGAAAAGAAGAAACGCAACTTGGATATGTATCTTACTGTTTATTAGGAATAATGTCTGTTATTATTTCTTTAGTATTACTATATGTATTATTATAAAAAAATTAGTTTTTGCTAATTTTTTTATTTTTCATTATAGAAAAAGAAGAATTTATTCTTCTACATTAAATTCTTCTAATTTACCATTTTCTAACATTATTTTATTAACTTTATCTGATACTTCAGTTAATTTATCAGAACATTCTTTAGCAAGTTTCATAGCTATAGTATATTTATCAATTGCATCATCTAAACTTACTTCTCCATTTTCAAGTTCTGTTACTATTTTTTCAAGTTCTCTTATCTTATCTTCAAATTTCATTTCTTTTTCTTTCATATTTTATTCTCCTACTTTAATTACTTTTGCATCTATTATACCATCAGATACATTTATTTTAATTTCATCATCTTGATTTAAATTATTTATTGAAGATATTACATTATCTTCTTTTTTTATTATTGCATATCCTCTTTTTAAAGTATTCATTGGATTTAATACTTCTAATTTACTAATAATATTATCTAAATTTTGTTTTTTAAATTTATAAATAATTTCGGGATTATTAAATACATAACTATTTTGATATTTAAATAATTCTACTTTAGAGTTGTCAATAAATATTTTTATTATTCTATTAAGTTTATCAATTAAATTATCTAAATTTTGTTCTTTTACTTCATATATAGCAGTAGGTCTTTTTAAAACAAAGCTATCTTCTAGTTTATGAAGTTTTAATCTATTATTTTCGATTATATTTAATAAAGTATTATAACTTCTACTTTTAGCAGTATCTAAATATGTAATTATTGTATTAATATCAGGAACTGCTAGTTCTGCTGCTGCAGTTGGAGTTGGTGCTCTTAAGTCTGCAACAAAATCAGCAATTGTGAAATCTACTTCATGACCTACAGCACTAATTACAGGCACTTTAGAGTTATATATAGCTCTTGCTACTATTTCTTCATTAAAAGGCCATAAATCTTCAATAGATCCGCCTCCCCTACCCACGATTAATGTATCAATATCATAAGTATTTGCCATTTCTATTTTTTTGACAATATCTTGGGCAGCATCACTTCCTTGTACAAGAGAAGGAAATAATATTGTTTCACATACAGGATATCTTCTTTTAATAGTAGTTAATATATCTCTAATAGCCGCTCCAGTTGATGCTGTAACAATACCTATTTTTCTAGGAATTCTTCTAATAGGTCTTTTATGTTCTTTATTAAAAAGTCCTTCTTTAGATAATTTCTCTTTTAATTGTTCAAATGCTACATAAAGGTTTCCTATACCATCTTCAAGCATATCTTCAACATATATTTGATAGCCACCGGTTGCTTCATATATAGTTACTCTTCCTGTTACTAATACTTTCATCCCATCAACTGGTGTAAATTTTAAAACTCTAGTGTTTGATGCAAACATTACTGCACTTATTCTAGAAGTTTCATCTTTTAAAGTAAAATAAAAATGTCCTCTAGTATGTGCTTTAAAGTTTGATATCTCTCCTTTTATATAAACTTTTCTTAAGTTTTCATCACTTTCAAATTTACCTTTTAGATATCTTGATAATTCAGTAATTGTTATATAATTATTCTCCATCTTTTACCTCATTATGATATACATTATCAAGGACACCATTAATTATTTTACTAACCTGTTCATCAGAATACTTTTTAGATAAATTAACTGCTTCATTAATAATAATAGGTCCTTCTATATCAGTATTCATAAGTTCGTATATACCTAACATAATGATAGATTGATCAGTTAAACCTAATCTATTCATTGGCCAGCTACCTAAGTATTTATTAGCAATTTCTATTAGTTTATCTTTATTGTTTAGAATTTCTTTTAATGTTTTATAAATATATTCATTAAGTTCTTCTAATTCATTAATTATCATATCATCTATATCATAACTAATATTATTTTTTTCGTATAATAAAGTTTGATATAATAAAATCATAATTTTTTCTCTTGATTTAGTTCTATTTAATGCCATAAAATCACCTTCCATATTAGAATACCATAAAATTAACTTTTTTTAAAGTACTAAAAAAAAGAAAGTATATTTTACATTAACTTTACTTTATTATTATTATTTTATTTAGCTTCACTTTCTTTATAATTAGTTAATAATTTAATTCTTTTATTTGCTACTTCTCTATCATATCCTTGTTTATATCGATTATTTAGTTTATCTATATTTCTTTTTAATACTTCATTCATTGATATTTCAAGTTCAATATTAGCAATTCTTGACAAAGTAAGAAGTAAATTAGTAATAGTTTCAATTAATTTGTCCTTATCACTTAAATAAATTATTTGACAAGCATAATAAACAAGTTTTTTCCATTCGTTATTAAAGTTATAATCTTCAGTATTGTTATCTAAAATACTAATATCTATTTCATTACTTGATGATTTTAATAAGCATTCAGGATCTCTTGTTTTTATACTTTGAAGTAATATTGGAGTATCAAATACTTTTCTCTCTAATTCTTTATTAGTACTATTTTGAATGTACTTACCTATATTTTCAAAATCAATATCATAATAACTAGATAGTGATGCTGCTAAATACCATACAATATCCCCTACTTCAATAATTAAATTTTCTTTTAATTTCTTTTTACTATCAGCATTTAAATTATGGGTTTTATATTTTTTAAACGAATCAATAAGTTCACCAATTTCTCCGACAATACCCATTTCTCCATTCATTTTCTTAATTTCTTCAGTATCGAAGGTATTCATAGTTCTTCTTGCTAGTATTCCATATTTTTTAAATGTTAAAGTATCAGGACTAATAAATGCAACCATTTTTTGACCTAAACATCCACCTTTGCATATTTCATAATTAGAGCATTCTAAACATTCTAAACTACTACATTTTTTAAATGTTCTAATATCATTAAAATATTTAGAATTGTATATTTCTTTTAAAGAATTATGATATATATTTCCACCACTACCTAAATAATCAAAGTATTTCATCGCATCGCATGGATAAACATTACCATCAAAGCCTACTATTAAAGATTTCTCTGCCGCACTACATTCTGTTTTTTCAATCCCTAAAAAATTCCAAGGACTACCTAATCTAATTTTATCTCCATATATTTTTTTATATTCAATCATTTTATTTCTAAACCATATAAGTTCATCTCTATTTAAAAGTAAGTCTTTAGTACCTCTTCCATGAGGAACATATCTAAGGAAAGATAAGTTTGTTGTTTTAGTATCATCTAAGCTAAAGAATAGTTTAATTAATTCATCTATATCATATACAGTATCTTTTAAAATAGCATGATGAACCCCTAATCTAATATTAGTTTTATCTAATAATAAAGGAAAAAATTCTTTTAATTTATCTAGTGTTACAACTCCATCTAAAGTAAGATTATAAGTTGTAGAATAAATAATTTCCTTAAGACCAATAGTATTTAGATAGCCTAAATGTTGGATATTTTCTAAAATAGGATCACACATTGAATATAATTTTATTTCAAGTCCGTTATTACTAGCATAACTAATTACTTCATCTAATTTTGGATATAGTGTTGCTTCTCCTCCTGTTAAAACAATACTTTTAGCCTCTATTTCTTTTGATTCATCAATTATTCTTTTAACTGTATCAATATCTAATGACTTATAATCAGTGTTTTTTGCTTTACTAGAACAGTGTTTACACCATCTATTACAAAGTTCAGTTAATTCTATTTTTACTTCTTTCATATATATCACCTATTAATTTATATGCAATATATATTTTATCATAATTTATATAAAAGTAAATGTTATATTAATATTTATTTTCATAAAAAACATAATCTACATTTAAAGATTATGTTTAATTTTTTATATACCATGTTTCATTTATATTACAATTACTACTTAATGGTTCAGGATTTGGCATATCCAATTTAGCTATTATTGGCATTTTAAAGGCATTACCAAACATTATACAAGTTCCGGGATGTAAAGTTTTTAACTTATCACTTAAACTATCACTAGTGCTTGCAATTATGTCTTTAACAATATTTAAGTCTGCAGGATGAAACATTTTAAATATTAGAAAGTTACTACATTGTGATAAAGCAGTTTGACTAATTTCTGACGGCCTTTGGGAAATCAAACCAAGAAGTATACCATATTTTCTTCCTTCTTTAGTAATTCTTTCAAATATATTGTATCCTAATATATTAATATCATTATCATTTTGTACATAACGATGGGCTTCTTCTAAAATAATATGAAACGGAAAAGATGCTCTTTTATTTAATTTAGTTATATAATCAAATAATAATTTGGAATAAATTTTTACAAGTGTTTTAGCAAATCTATCATCAACATAATTAATATTAAAATTGATTACTTGAGCCTTTTTACCGCCTTTAGTAGTTAATAACCATTTTATATAATTTTCTTTACTTATATATTCATTAAAATTAAAGTAATTAACATAGTCACTATTTATAATAGAATTAAGTCTTATTTTAAGTGTATTACTGTATTCAAATATATTATTACTATTAATTGCCCCTTCTGATATTATTGCAAACTCTAAAGCATTATAAAAATCATTAATTGTATATTTAATTTCTCCATTAGGCATGGATAACTCAAAATTATTAGAAGTTAAGCTTTCTAAATATGATATAACTATTTCAATATCTGCAAGTTTTCCCGAAGGCTCAATGAATATACATTGTTTTAAAGTTCTAGTCCAACCGCCTTTAGTTAACTTTAAATCTAAATTAATATTATTTGTATAAAATTTAGTTAAAGTGGAAATTATTTTATTTCTTATTTCAATTGGTTTTGAACCACTATAAATTATATCTAATAAACATCTTGCAATAATATCATTTTTTTGTTTTATTACCTGTTCATCATTTCTTGCAAAATAACTTACTAATTTTAATGATTTTTCAATAATAGGTATTTGTAAAGGATTATCAACATTTAAAAGCAAACATATATCATCTAATGTAAGTAACCAAAAAGGTATTTGTAATAAATCATATTTTTTACTTTTTAAATCTGTTGTATATACTTTATAATTAATGTTTTCGTTAGTTTCCCCTATTTTACTAAATGCTTGTTGATATTCTCCATAAGCATCAAACAAAAATATATTAGTTCTAAATGGCAAATATTTATAATTATAAAATATTGATTGAATTATTTTAGCAACGCTATAACTTTTTCCGGATCCAGTATTACCTAATATAGCAAAATGATTAGAAAAGAAAGTATTTATATCTAACTTTATATCATAGTCATTATATATAAAAGATTTACCTATAATCATATTGTTATCAGCATTATTATTAAAGATAACATCTAATTCTTTATTAGTAATAAGTCTACATTTAGAATTAAATGAAGGTTTTGTAATATCTCCATATATAAACTTATCTTCTTGAATTTCCCCAAGTAAAGATACAGTCATGACATTATTATTTACAGATATTATTTCTCCGATTACTGATACATTATTGTCTTTAAATACAACATTTTTACCCATTAAATTATTTGTTTCATATACATTTATGTCTAACTTTACAATTACTTTATTATTATCAATACTAATTATCTTACCCAACACTTATTATCACCTATTATAATTTTAACATAATTAATATATTAATACAATATAATTAAATGGTGAAATCTATGGATAAAATAATTGCCCACCGGGGTATATACAATAGTAAAATCAAAGAGAATACTTATTTAGCCATATTTAATGCTTTTAATAACAAAAATATATATGGGGTTGAATTTGATATTAGATTAACTAAAGACAATAAAATAGTTATTATTCATGATAAAACTATTAATAGGACAAGTAATGGAATTGGTATAGTAGAAAATATGACTTTAAAAGAATTACAGAAATATAATTTTGGAAGTAAAAACTTTTATCAAACAATTCCTACTTTAGAAAAAATATTAGAAATAAACACCAATAAACTATTCTTAATAGAAATAAAAGTAAGTAATAATAGTAAATTATTTAGCAAAATACTACTAGATATATTAGATAAATACAAAACCCAAAAAATATATTTAATGTCTTTTAATAAAGAAATATTAAATATTATAAAAAATAATAATGTTAACTTTAATATTGGGTTAATTTATTTAACTAATAATATTAAATCTTATAGATATAATTTTTATGTTTTATATGATAATCTTATAAATAATACCATTATTAATAGTTTAATTAATCGAAATAAAGAAGTATTTGTTTGGACTATAAATAATTATAAAGAATTTAATAATATTAAAAATAAAATAAATAATTATAATAAAATTTATTATATTGCTAATATAAAAGAAGACTATTTTTTATCTAAATAATCTTCTTTTACACTGTTACCAATTTCTTTTTCTACTTCATTTGATAAATTATCATCGGGAATAATATCCCATGGTTCTTCATCATCTTCAATTGCAATTTTAACTTTGGTATCTCCGACTATTTCTATTCCTAATTCTTTTTCGATGTCAAATTCAATAGAATTTCCATTTTCTTTGGCATTAACACAACTAGGTTGCTTTAGACTTCTTACAATAATATCTCTATTAGTAGTATCACTATTTGCTCTTGTAGAAACATTAACTACTTCCCTGTAATCAATTGTTTTTGTTATAACAGTAGTTTTAGTATCATTATCATAAGAATACCAAATATTTACATCAAAACTACCTGTTATAACAATTTTATCATTTTCTTCGAACCCTTTAAAATTATGTGTCATGGTTTTTGGTGATAACTTTTTTGCTTTTTTAAACAACTTCATTCAGTTGCTTTAATTTAAAATATAAATCGATATTTTTATCTTTGTGAATTTCTATTTTATCAACAATTTTTAATATAAGTTCTCTAGGTGTTTTTTTTCTAGTTTTTAAATATTCTTTTACAATAGTTTTAGTTTCTAAAAGTTGTTCAATAGGATTGTTATTTTTATATTCTTCTATACTTATTTTCAACTCATCAAATTCTTTTTGCTTTGACTTTTTTTGTTCTTCAAATTTGTCTGTTAATTTTTTATATGTATCAGGAGTAATAATGTCATCTAATCTATCCATATACAACTTTTCAATTTTTAAATCAATACCCTTAATATCAATTTCTAATCTGCTCATCTTTTTTTCTAAATCATCTATATAAGTATTTAACGTTTTTTTCCTATTATTTACAATATCATCATATCCTATTAAAGTTATATACTTATTACATATAGAAGTAATAATTGATAATAATTCATACTCTAAATTATTGTAGTTTATAGTGTGAGGAGTGCATTTATTATAAGAACTATTCTTTCTATAATAATTACAATAGGTATAAAGATATTGTTTTCCTTTAGGTCCACTGTTTTTTTTAGGATTACCAACACCTATTTTATGGCCACATTCGTGGCAATACATTATACCTCCAAAAATTCTTTCATAAGGTTTTGTAGGTTGTCTATAATTAGCATCTAATAAATTTTGAACTCTATAAAAAGTATCTTTATCAATAATTGGTTCGTGAGTACCTTCAACGATTATCCAATCTTCTTTAGAAGTTTTAATAATTTTTTTCTCTCTAAAACTTTTTTTTATATGGACATTTTGAACCATATCTCCAATATACATTTGATTTCTTAAAATATTTCTAACTGTATGATAATTCCAATCATAAGGATTCTTTACTTTAATTCCTCTTCTTGTTTGTTTATATACTTCAGGTATGGGAATTTTTTCTTTAGTTAGAATTTTCATAACTCCGCTTTGAGAATGCAATTGTAAATAAAGTTCAAATATTCTTTTTACCACTTTTGATGCTTCTTCATCAATTATTAATTTATGTTTGTCGTTTGGGTCTTTTATATAACCGTATACAGGTCTTCCACCCATGTATTCTCCCGCTTGTTGTTTAATACGATAGACTCTTTTAATGTTTTTTGATAAGTCTCTAGAATATTTTTCATTAATAAAATTGTTAAGTGCAGCATATTCGTTATTTGAATTTTCATTATTAAAAGTATCTATTTGTTCTTGAATAGCAATGTATCGTATATTGTTTTCTGGAAAATAATAATCCAAAAAATAACTACATTCAAAATTACTTCTTCCCAGTCTTGATAAATTTTTAGTAATTACTACTTTAATTTTTCCGGATTCCATTTCTTCTTGTAGCTTGTTCCATCCCGGTCTATCAAAATTAGTTCCACTAACACCATCATCAATAAACTCTTTACAAAGTTCTCCCACATTACCATTTCGATCAATGAATTCGTTCATTAATCTTCTTTGATTGGTAACACTTTCACTCTCGTCTATTTGTTTATTTATTTCATCTTTTTTAATTTCATCAGCTAATGACAGCCTGATATATTTGGCAATTTCTTCAGATTTATACCTTTTTAGTAATAAGTTAACGATACTAGAATTATAATTCATATTATCTCCCCTATTGAAGGATTCAAATTGCTAAATATAACCAACAGTGTAAAATATCATTTTAAAAATATTAGCTAAATTGAATCCATATTTATTGATTTATTTAACATGTTTTTTTATATAGTCATTAAAAAAGTCTTTAAAATCTTGCTCTAAAATTTCTAATATTGTATTACCTTCATTTTTATAAAATATATTTATCTTTAAATTTTTGTTCATTTTATCACCTCTTTCTTATTCAATTAAATATATGTTTTTTTTAATAAAATATTTTAAAAATTAAAAATTAAAAAAGTATTTTTATAATATTTTTTGTAGCATTTTTACAATTGGTGTAATTTAAATTAAAATATTTTCATAAAACGATTTCAATAGATGAGAATTTAATGATAATTAAATAATATAAAAAATAAATTTATTATTAATACAAAATAATAAAAACATTATTTCCAATTAACTAATTAATAAAAAAATAGAAATAAATTCTATTTTTTTACATGTTTATGTCATCAATTTTTCCGCTTTCTGGTAATTCTTTTTTATATAATTGATTATTCCTCCAAAATGCCAAATAAGCAAAAGCATCATTTGAACTTTTTATTATCTTATAATTATTATCTATTATTTCTAGGGCACAACAATTTGATAAAAATATACCATTTATTTTTTTATCATTTAAATGTTTAATAGAAGATTCAATTCTTCCATCTTCATTAGCATGGGGAGTAACATAAAAATTAATCCAATCCAAACAATCCAAATTAGTAAATTCTTCTTCACTGTCAGAGTTACCAGAATTAAACCAACACATTGCTCCAGCAGAAATTCCACTTATAACTTTTCCATCAAGCCATGCATTATATAATAATTTGTCAAAACCAGTTTTTTTCCATAAATCAATCATATATGCAGTGTCACCGCCGCCTTCATATATAATATCAGCCCATTTAAGTTTTTTACATACTTTTTCTTTATTTTCTAATTCTGTTGTTTTTAAATCATCACAAAAACAATTAAGTTTATCTCCATATATTTTTTTCATAGTTTGAAAATAACTTTCTTGTGTTTCGAGAGATTGCATTGCGTGATTAATAAACAAAAAGTTTGGATTTTTTTTGTTAGACAGCTTAACTATTTCTTCATCTATTTCTTTTGTATTATATGGAGCAAAATTCCCATCTTCTAAAATTCTTCCGTTTTCTCCTCCCCCAATTGCTATTATTTTCTTTTGAATTTTCATATTTTTACCTTCTTTCCTTTTTCTATTAATGATTTTAAATCTTATTAATTTTTTTATATTTCCATGTATTTTTAGTTATTTAATCAATTTTTACAATTTTAATTTTTTACATTTAGTTCTTGGAAAACTTATTGTATCTCTAATGTTATCTATACCAGTTGTATACATAACTAATCTTTCTAATCCAATTCCGAATCCACTATGTGGTACTGTTCCGTATTTTCTAAGATCCATATACCAGTAATAATCTTCTTCAGTCATATTTAATTCTTTTATTCTATTATTTAATAATTCAAAATTATCTTCCTTTTGACATGCTCCAATAATATCTCCTATTCCTGGAAAATATAAATCTGCTGAAGCTACAGTTTTACCATCAGCATTTGTTTTTATATAAAATGGTTTTAAATTTTTGGGATAATTAATTAAATACATTGGCTTCTTATATACAACATCAGTTAAATATCTAAGATGTTCATTTTTTAAATCACATCCCCAATATACCGGAAATTCAAAAGCAAGATCTGATTTTTCTAAAAACTTTATTGCATCAGTATAATCTAAAATTCCAAAATCACTTTCGACTACATTTATCAGTCTATTAAATAAACTATTATCATAAAATTTTGTAAAAAACTTAATTTCTTCTGAACATTCCGCTAATACCCTATTGATTATAAACTTTACAATATCATTAATAATAACAATAATGTCATTTAAATCTGCAAATGCAACTTCTGGTTCAATTAACCAAAACTCAGCAGCATGGCGTTTTGTATTTGAATTTTCTGCTCTAAAACTCGGACCAAAGGTATATACTTTTCCCAAACTACATGCCATAGCCTCTGCTTCAAGTTGGCCCGAAATGGTTAAACCTACTTTTTTACCAAAAAAATCCATATCATATATATTGGGATTGTAATTTTCTTTAGAAACTTTATCAATATCTAAAGTTGTAACTCTAAACATTTCTCCAGCCCCCTCACAATTGCTTCCTGTTATTATTGGGGTATTTATATAAATAAAGTTATTTTCTTGAAAATAATCATGAATTGCTTTTGCTAAAACACTTCTTACTCTGAATACTGCATTAAAAGTATTTGTTCTCGTTCTTAAATGTACATACTCCCTTAAATACTCCATATTTTGTTTTTTCTTTTGAATAGGATAATCCGTTGGACAATCTCCTAATAGTTGAGCTTTTTTTACTTCTAATTCTATCTTTTGTGTTGGATTTATTGAATTTACAACAATACCGTTTACTGCTATTGAAGAACCAACACTTAATTGCTTAAAAAACTGCATATTTTCAAGATTATTATTATCAACAACTAACTGTAGATTTTTTAATGATGTACCATCGTTTATTTCAACAAAACACATATTTTTTAACCTACGAATTGTCCTTACCCAACCACAAACAGTTATTTCTTTTCCTATATATTCTTCTTGATTATAAACTGATTTTATATCTTCATGTCTCATTTTCTATCATCTTCTTTTCTTAAACAATTACATATTTTTTCCCAATCATCTACATTATTTATATTTCCAATTAGCTTTCTTTCTTCTATCTTTATATTTTTGTCACTAAATAATTTTTCATCATAAACTGGTATCCAAGCATTACCAGAATTATCAATTAACATATATGCCTTGTTTCTTTCCTTAAAATCTTTAAACTGAATTTTATCATTATCTTTTAATACTTTTAATACTTTAGATTTATAATTATTAAATTCATTTTCTGTTATTTCAAACATTTCTCTATTTAATATTCCATATTTTCCTAAAGGTGCATATTGAAATATTTGCCACTTTTGTATGTAATCTAATTTTTTTATTAAAGAACTTAAATTATATACATCACATAAATTCCCTTTATGAGCAACAGTATTAATACATATATTAGCACCATATTTATGAAGTTCTTCACATATTTTTAATTGTTCTGACAATAAATCAGAATTTGATTGTCTAAATAACTTAAATATTTCACTTGTAGAACCATCAATAGGAATTCCTATATTATCAACAAGTTGTGCTATTTCTTTTGCTGGTGTTTTTTCTGCTATTACTTCTCCATTATTTTTGATTGATTTTATAATAGATGTACCAACTGTATCAAGAGAAATTAAATACCCAATACTTTTTATTTGTTTTAAAAGCTCTATAATATCTTTTCGTGTCAAAGGATCACCGCCACACAAAGTAACTTTATTTATTCCTTTATTATAAGCAAATTTAAGAAACGAAACCAATGTTTTGGTAGAAATAAATTGTCCGCATTTTTCGATTCTAGAAAAGCTATAGCATCCTTTACAATATAAAAAACATTTTTGACTTACAAATATATTTAAATGCATCCTAATCACTCCTGTCCAAATGTTTTTTTTACTGAAAATTAAATTGTTTGCTATTATTTAAGGTTTCTGTAAGCTCATTATCCTGTCCAACTAAATCTATCTCTTTAAAATAATTTCTTAACGCATTATTGTAAGAAATTATTTTATCAATTTCATGTTTGGGTACAAAACTATTTAAATAATCTTTTACATTAAAATCCAATAAATCTGGAGATGTTATTCCATTTACAGGAACTAACCAAAAATGCACATTAACATATGGATCTGATTTTTCATTTGATAACAGATGAGCATAATTTAAATTTAATACTTTTCTCATTCCTTCTTTAGCTTTTTTTAATATAAAAGCAAATCTTAAAAATGTAACATCATCAATTAAGTCAAAAGCTCGATACGTTTTATTTAAAGACAATATATAAAATCCGGGACAGGGATATTTGGGGTCAGCTCTCAAAATAATACCATTATTTTCATATACTGGTATATTTTGCTCTGGAATGTATTCAGGATATTGTTCCATAAAATCTGCTCTTGATAAATTTGATGGGGCTAAATATCCTCTATAATTTTTTGTACCACCATAAAAGCAAATGAATCTTAACCCTTCTGGTTCTGGTGGAAAATCTTCTCTATTATTCACATCAACATATTTTAATTTTTTTTCATAACTTTCTCCTTACTTTTTCAATTATTTCATTCCAATTTTCAACTATTTCAAACTCTAAATTTTTATAATTTTTATTATAATTAGTTTTATATAATAAGACTTCAATTTTTTTTGAATCATGGACCTGCTTACATGTAAAATAGTTATCATCAATAAACAATTTAATATTATTATTTATACATTCTTGTAACTTGTTATCACAATTTACAACTAATTTATCGAATTCTATATTATTATCATCTAACCATTGTTTAGTAAGAGCATACATTCCATCTACCTCTGTATCCTTTCTGGCTGTTATAAATATTATATTACAACCTAATTCTTTTAACTTTTTTATGGCTTCAATAACATTCTCTTTTGGCAAAGCTTCTTGAAGTATTATCTTTAAATATTGTAAAGCAAATTCTTTTTGATTTTTTTGTGTCCATCCGAACGCTTTACTTTGATCTAATTCATCAGTATTGATTGAATGGTCTATATTGTGAATTTTATTATAAATTTTTGCATATTTAACAAAAATATCACTAGAATTTGTTATTGTATCATCAATATCTATACCTATATTCATTTAATCACCCTTTATCTCTATTAATTGATATTTTTTGAGTTATATTTTCTAAATTTTAAATTCTTTAAATAATATTATCATACATTCTCTAAAAAATATAAAAAAATTGGCGACAAAATTTATAAACTCTGTAGTCTCCAATTTTAATAATATTATTTAAAGAAAGAAATGAGCATGAATAATCTATGTTAGTATAATGTTTATCTCTAACACTTAATATATAAGAATTATTAAATATTAATCCATTAGCACTCATAAATAATTATCACCTTTCAAATATTTTTTCAATATTTTAATACTTTTTTACTTTAGTGTCAATACTTTAAAATAATAAAAGAAAAAAATGACATTATTTTCCAAAATAATAATTAATATTTAATTTTTTAAAAGATGATTTTTGCTATTTTTTATCCTAATGAAGTTAGATATATTTTTAATATTTACTATTTCTTGCCACTATTACTTATACAAAATAATTTTTTTATTTAACTTAATTACTGCCAATAATTTATAGTTATTATATAAAAATCAGAAATAACATTATCAATTTTTGCTAGATTATTAATGGTTATCACCAATGACCAAGTGATGATTTATTACCCAACACCCTAATACAGTAGTAGGTGTATTTTCAGTATTTATAGTATAAGTATTTTTATAATACTTTTTCCCCTTACCTACAACTGCTTTTGTAACTATTTCTTTAAATGTTGCCAAGTGTATCACCCCTCACAATAATCTATGACAACACTAGAAAAAAAGTACCAAAATTATACTAAATCACTAGTTTTTATTATAAATATATTTTTATCTTTATAAAACGCATAAAATACTTCATTTATATTAATATTTTTCTTTTGTAGTAAATTATAAACCCATTTTTCATCTTTTTTTAAATGTTTTAGTGTATCTGTTTGAATACTACTATCAAGTATTAAAGGAAGGGGTAATGGTGTTTTTTCTTTGGCATAATTAAATACGGATAATGTCCCATTGTTTTCAAGTATTGCATATTCAATCTCTTCAATATTTCTATAACCTTTTTCTCTTATTTGAACTAGTAAATCATCTAAATTATATTTTTGTTTTACCATTTCTTTATAATTTATTTTTCCATCTTTTATTATAACTGAAGGATTTCCATCTAAAAAATTTCTGATTTTTGGCTTTTTAAGAGAAATAAATGCTAATATTAATTGAAGTGTTGCTAATATACTAATAGGTATTAATGTATATAACATTGATTTATTATAGTTTTCAATACTAATAACTACTAAATCTGCAATTAAGATTGATACTATTAAATCAATAATTCCAAGTTGGCCAACTTCTCTTTTACCCATAATTCTATATAATAGTAAAATAAAGAAATAAAATATTACTGTTCTAAGTAAAATAACTATATATTCCATTTTTATCACCTATTTAATTATGATACATATTCTATTTTTTTATACAATATCATATAAATTATTAGGTGATTTTAATATGATAAAAAAATATTTAATTAGTTATGCTTACACATTAGGGATTATTATTGTTGGAACTTTTATAATTACATTACTTAATTATTTTAATTTATTAAATAGTAATATTACTAATACATTAAAATTAATAATTGTTATTGTATCAATATTTGTAGGAGCCTTTCTATTAGGTAAAAAATCTAATAAAAAAGGATATCTTGAAGGAATAAAATATAGTGTAATTTTTATATTATTGTTAATTATTATTAATTTGATTGTTATACGTGATTTTGATATAAAATCTGTTATTTATTTTTTAATAATTGTAGGATCTTCTACTTTTGGAAGTATGATTGGAATAAATAAAAAAAGGAGCTAATTTAAAATAAAGTTCCTTGTCTTTTTATCCCTAAATGTTGATAAGCTTTTTCTGTAGCCATTCTTCCTCGATTAGTTCTTTTTAAAAAACCATTTTGAAGTAAATATGGTTCATACACATCTTCAATAGTAGTAGCTTCTTCTCCGATTGAACTAGCAAGGGCATCTATTCCTACTGGTCCTCCATTAAATTTTTCAATTATTGCTCTAAGTAAATGATAATCAGTCTCATCAAGCCCTAATTTATCTACTTTAAGTTTAGTTAAAGCCTTGTTAGTAATATCTATATCAATACAACTTTTACCTTCTACTAATGCAAAATCTCTAATTCTTTTAATAAGCCTATTACATATTCTAGGAGTTCCTCTACTTCTTTTGGCAACTTCAACACTAGCTTCATCATCAATATCTATATTTAATACTTTAGAAGTTCTTTTGGCAATCTTTGTGAGTTCTTCTTCGGTATAATAATTTAATTTAGAAATAATACCAAATCTATCTCTTAACGGAGAAGATAAGTCCCCTGCTCTTGTTGTGGCTCCAACTAAAGTAAAAGGTGGCAAATCTATTTTAATACTTCTACTAGATCCTTCTCCTCCTATAATTATATCTAATGTAAAGTCTTCCATTGCTGGATATAATATTTCTTCAATAAATCTAGGCATTCTATGTATTTCATCTATAAATAAAACATCATTTGGTTCTAATGTTGATAATATTGCTGCTAGATCACCACTTTTTTCGATTGAAGGGCCACTTGCAGTTTTAAAGTTACTTCCAAGTTCGTTAGCTATAATTGCAGCAAGTGTTGTTTTACCTAATCCTGGTGGTCCATACAATAGTACATGATCAAGTGCTTCTTCTCTAATTAAAGCAGACTTTATAAATACTTCAATATTTTCTTTAACTTCGGTTTGTCCTATATATTCACTTAATCTTTCAGGTCTAATATTTTCAATTTTATCTTCTTCTAATTCTTCGTTAGTTATTATTCTATTGTCCATAACTCCCCCTAAACTATTGTTCTAACTCATAAGGATAATTATCTATACCACCCATGTCATAAACATTTGTATATCCCATGTCTATGAGTTTATTAGTAGCAGTTTTACTTCTATTACCACTAGCACAATAAACATAAATAGTTTTATCTTTATCTAAATCAATTGTTTCAATATTTTCTACTGGTATATTTATTGCATTTTTAATATGCCCTTGATAATATTCGTCACTTTCTCTAACGTCCAAAATAATAATACTTGTATCTTCTAAAGATGCTTTATAAACAGTGTCTACATCAACTGTTTGATAAGTACTAGAAGAACAACCAAATAAAAATATAACTAATACTAATAATAATTTTTTCATCATTTTATCATTTCTCCTTTACTGCCTTAAACATCTTCTTCCATAACCCATTTGATGAATAATTAAGTATTCCTACTTTATATATTTTAAGACCATATTTAAACAATATATATATAGTTCCAATTAATATTACTAACGCAATTAATATATCAATAATTCCAATTTGACCTAATACTAATAGTGCTGGAGCTAATAAAGCTGATATAAATGGTACATAAGATAATATTCTAATTATAATTGATCCATCAAACATTGCAGCCATCATTGATAGATAATATCCTACTAAACTTACTATAATAATTGGAGCTTGTACTTGTTGAAAGTCTTCGATATTAGTAGTCATTGAAGCAAGAATACCTGCAACTAATGAGTAAGCAATAAATGTAAGAATCATTAAAATTAATGTAATTGGAATAATATATACTAAATTATCAATAAATCCTGTTTCTGATAAACTTTTTATAATTCCAGAAATATCTACATCTCCTGCTAAATTACTTAAACTTCCATTTCCAACAAATATTCTTACTATAAGAGCAATTGCTACATCTATAAATAATAAAGCTCCTTGTATTAATACAAATAAATTACTGGCAATTAATTTTGAGAAGAAATGAACTCTAGGAGATACATTAGAAATAATTATTTCCATTCCTCTAGTCGTTTTTTCTTCATTAATTTCAGCCCCTATCATTTGTACTAAAAATAGTGTAAGCATAAAAAATGGTAATACCATAATTGGAAAAGCTACTCCCATAACTAAATCCATCATCTCATCAGTACTTTTACTATTATCTAAACTAGTTTTTTCTACTACAACCGGACTATCTATTGTTGCTAACATACTTTCTGATATATTATAGTGTTTAAGAGCAATATTAGTCTTAACAGTATTTAATGATGTACTAATTAATTGTGATATAATTGGATCTACATCATTATTTACAATTAGTTCTGCATTAATAAAATTAGTATCATCTTCATTTATAACAAGTAAGATACTACCATCTTCTTTTACTTCTTCTTTTGCTTTTTCTAAACTATCTTCATATAAACTAATTTCTGTTTTACTCATATCTTCTACATATTTAGAATATTCACTATAATAAGTTTCAATATCATCATATACAGTCTGATTAGTATTATCAATAACTAATATGTCTGTTACTTTGTTAAAATCTCCCCCAAAGAACTTAATAATACTATCAGCATTTACTAATCCCACTATTAAAAGCAATAAACATACATTAGCAATAACAAACCATTTAGTTTTAATCTTTTTATTTAAACTAATCTTTGTTAAATATTTTAATTTATTTTTCATAAGCTTCACCTACTTTTTCAATAAATATTTCATTTAAAGAAGCATCTTCTACTACAAACTTAGTTATATTATCATATTTAGATATTTCTTTAAATAATTTAGGTACATAACTATTATCTTTAATTTTAATTATATATTGATCATTTTCTTTTATTACTTCAATTACTCCATCTAAAGATTTAATTTTTTTTGTATCAATATCACCACATACAATAACATTTTTCTTTTTATATTCTTCTTTTATATCTTTAAGATATCCTGATAATACACTTCTACCTTTAACTAAAACTACTAGTTTTTCACAGAATAATTCAACATGTTCCATTCTATGAGAAGAAAATATAATACTAGTTCCCTTCTCTTTAAATTCTAATATAATACTTTTAAATAATTCTACATTAATTGGGTCTAGTCCTGAAAATGGTTCATCTAATATAAGTAATTTAGGTTCATGAATAATTGCACAAATAAATTGTATTTTCTGTTGATTACCTTTAGATAGTTCTTTTATTTTTTTATTTTTATATTCACTCACTTCAAATCTATCTAACCAATAATCTAATTTTTTTTCTATTTCTTCTTCTTTCATACCTTTTAATACTGCGTAAAACTTAACTTGTTCTATAACAGTCATCTTTGTAAGTAAGCTTCGCTCTTCAGTTAAAAAACCAATTTTATCTGTAACATTATAATCAATCTTTTTACCGTCTAAAGTAATTTTCCCAGTATAATCATCAATTAAACACATAATCATTCTAAATGTTGTTGTTTTACCTGCTCCATTGAGGCCTAATAAACCAAATATTTCTCCATCATTAACTTCAAAACTAAGATTATCTACTGCTTTTAATGTTCCATAATATTTACTAACATTTTCTACTTTTAACATAACTATTTCCTCCATATTAATTATATTATACCACATATTTTTATTCAAGAAAAAAAGATAATAAAATTATCTTTTATACCAATATTAACTTAATAATTACTATAATAGCTATTATTACTCTATAATAGGCAAATATTGAAAAATCATTTTTCTTAATGTATTTAAGTAAAAATTTGATACTTAAAACACCCACGATTGCCGAAGTAATAATTCCTACAATTACTGAAGCATTAAAGCTAATAAATAAGTCTTTTACCTTTAGAATAGCTGCTCCAAATATAATTGGTGTTGATAATAGAAATGTAAATTTAGCAGCAGCTTCTCTTGATACACCCATAAGTCTAGCTGTAAGTATAGTTGTACCACTTCTAGAAAATCCTGGAATTATTGCAAGAGCTTGTGACATACCAATTAAAAATGTTTGTTTAAAAGTCATGTGTTTATAATCAGTTTCTATTCGATAATGGTTTTCTGCCCATTTGTCTCCTAGGAAAATAAACACACCCATTATTGCTAATAATAAAGCTATTATTAATACATTACCTCTAACTACACTATCAATTATATCTTCACAAGTAAATCCAATAATAGCACCTGGTATAGTAGCAGCCACTAAATACCAAAACATTTTTCCTTCAAAGTTTTCTTTTTTCTTTAAGGTATAATCTATTGCACCTTTACATAGTTTTAACCAATCTTCCCAAAACACAAATAATACTGCAATCAATGTTCCAAAATGAAGAGCAACATCAAATGCCTTTTCAAAAGTTGGATCCATTGCTTGGAATCCAAACAAAAATCTAATTAAAATTAAATGTGCTGATGAACTAATTGGTAAAAATTCTCCAACTCCTTGCACAATTCCTAAAATAATACTTTCAAATATACTCATAATCATTCTCCTTACTCTTATAAATTATAACATTATATTAAAATATTATCAAGGAACAAAGTCAAAATAAATTTTAACGATAATTTCTATGTCTATTGCTTTTATATTGTTTCAATTAAACTTATATTTAAGCACTCATATTATTTCCAGATAGAATTTCTATTTAAAAATATCACTATATAGTGATTTCTTTACATACTTTTTACATTTTTTTAATTCTTGTCTTCTTTTTTGGTTCTATTATTTCATCTTTATATGAACGATTAATATCAATATCACCATCAATATACTTTTTAGCAGCGCAAAAATATGTAGCTTCATTTATGGGAATATTGTTATTAACGAGAAAAGAAACTATCTTTTCTTTTTCCTGTTCACACAATTCATAATTTTTATAATTATATCTAATTTTTAATAAATCATCAATCGCAATAAACTTAAATGAACCTTGTCTTTTAACAAAGAATCTTTCAAAAAACTTTTTAATTCTAACAAATTCTGAATAATCAGTTGTCTGCTTTACCATTCTTAAAAATGATGTAGGCTTTTTTTCAGACATCAAATAAAAATCAATTAAATCAAATTTTCTTTCTTCACCATTAGATAAAATAATTTTTCTTGAAATAATGCAGTTTTTCAATTCTTCGATAGATAAATTTTTAATATCCATAATATTACCTCCATGTTGTGTATTATATAAACATAATACTATTTTGTCAATTATTTTCCACCATCTACTGATATTATAGAACCATTTACATAACTAGCATCATCACTTGCTATGAAATATACAACATTAGCAATTTCCATTGGATCTGCAAATCTTTTTAAATTAATTTTTGTCATTTCCCTATTCATATATTCTTTATCTAAACTATTGCTCATATCAGTTATAATCCATCCCGGACAAATGCAATTTACTCTTATGTATGGTGACAATTCTTTTGATAAATTTTTCGTTAATGAAATTATTCCTGCTTTTGAAGCATCATAATCCATACTATATGGATAATATGTATCTATACCATTAGTAGAACTAATGTTTATAATATTTCCATATTTTTTTTCTAACATATATTTACTAGCATACTTACTAACTAAAAATGTTCCTATTAAATTAGTATCTAATATTTTATGGAAATTATCTACCGTTTTATCCTCAAATATAGTATCAATAGCAATACCAGCATTATTAACTACTATATCAATGCTGTTAAACTTATTAATTATTTCGTTAAACATGTTTTTTACTTCTATTTCATTTCCGACATCTGCCTTAATTGTAAGAACCTCTACTTGATAATTATCTTTAATATATCTTTCTAATTCTAATGCTTCTTTTTTACTGTTATTGTAGTTTATTACTACATTATAATTATTTTCTGCAAATTTTATAATAATACTTCTTCCAAGCCCCCTACTAGCTCCTGTTACTAATACTGTTTTCATAATTCACCTCTCTTTTATTTTATCATATTTTAAGTATTTTTATATTCTTTTATTACATATTTAAAAAGTTTATAAATACTATAAATATTAATAATAGCGAGAAATGCTACAAAAGAGTCAACTATATTCCAAATAATTGAAGGGGTAATCAGTCCCCCAATAAATAGTAAAACTATTGTTAAAACTTTAAAGATAAATAAAAATAATTTCGAACAGTTATTAATTAAAAATTTTAAACTAGATTCTCCATAATAATAGCCAGATATGATTGTTGAATATGCAAATAATATTGTGACTATAGATAATATATATTTACCAATACTTCCTAAATGATAATTAAAAGCATGTGTTGTTATTTCAATCCCATTAGGATTAATTATATTTAATGATTGATAATCACTAAGTAATATAATAAAAGCTGTTATTGTACATATTACTAATATAGTAAAATAAACTCCTAAAGTTTGAATATATCCTTCTTTTTGGGGCTTTTCATTAGTTGTAGAAGATGCTATTGCAGCAGTACCTATTCCACTTTCACATGCGAAAATTCCTCTTTGAATACCTATAATAATCGGTGTTATAAAGCCAATAAGTCCTGACTTTATATTAAAAGCTGAATTAACTATTAATGATAACATACTTCCTACTTTATCAATATTGTTGTAAACAATTAATACTCCTATAATTAAATAAATAAGTCCCATAATTGGTACAATAATTGAAGAAAATTTAGCAATACTTTTTACATCTTTAAATATAATATATCCACTTATAATAGCTAATATTATTAAAACAAGATATTTATCTATATATGTACTTGTAACATTTACAATAGTATTAGACTGTATAGTAATAAATCCTACTATATATGAAATTATTATTAAAAATGCATATAAATATGCTAGTTTACTACTACCTAGTCCTTTCTTTATATAATATGATGGGCCTCCTTTATATACTTTATTATAATCTTTTTCTTGAAAAAGAACTCCTAAAACACTTTCAGCATAACTATTAATTGAAGTTATAATCCCACTTATCCACATCCAAAATATAGTACCAGGTCCACCTAAATAGATAGCAAGTGATACTCCAGCAATAGATCCTACTCCTATTTGAGCAGCAAGTGTCATTGATACTGATTCAAATGTACTAATATCCCCTTTGCTGTTTTTATTTTTAAATAAATATTTTATTATTTTAAATATTTTAAGTTGTAAAAAATTTAATTTGTAACTAAAATAAATGCCACCCCCAAATAACATAATTATTGCTATAAACCAAATATATTTATTAAAAATTAAATATAATTTATAATTTATAAATAAACTAATTACTATAATTACAAATAATGATAAGACTATTTTATAGAAAGTATCTTTTTTCATTATATCACCTAATTAATTATAAGAAATATGACTAAAAAAAATACTTAATTAGGTATTAGTTGTGTTTTTTTTGTTTTTTTTACATATGTTATATTGAATATAAAAAAGGGGTGGATTATATGTGTAATAACAATGAAAATACTTGTGAAAATTGCATTGTAGATATTCTTAAAGTTATTTTACTATTACAACAAAGCGTATGTCAAAACGATAGTTGTTTAGAAACTTGTGATAAAGGATTTTTAGGTCAATCATGTAATGCTTACTGTAATACAAGACCTGTAACTTTATACACTTGTGGTTCTAATGGTACAGCACTAGCTATGCCAATTAGTAAAAGTGCAACAGAAGTTACTACTTCAACTGTATTTCGTTTAGAAAAATTAGATGGATGTTGTGCAACTTTCCGAGTACTTGCTAATAACACAGAATTGCAACCAACATATCCATTTGTAGCAACTAATTCATTTTTTACAATTAATTTAAATTGTGTATGTGCTATTAGATGCTTAGATGATACTTACGTTGAATGCTTATAAAAAAAGATACCTGTAATTAGGTATTTTTTTTATCTTAATCTACTAATTTTGATATAGCAAAAAGTAGAGTTTATAGTATGAATATTAGAAAAAGTAACTTTTATTATAAAGTCACTTTTACCTCCTTTTCTTTGTATTCTCTACCGCTTACATAACTTATTTTTAAGGTTATTTCATCTCCTGCTTTTTTATCGTATAAAACATTTCGAATGTCACCTATTGATTCTACTTTTTCACCTTCAATTTCAGTAATAATATTGCCAATTTCAAGGCCTGCCTTATCAGCAGCACTTCCAGAAGTAATACCAGCTATATAAAATCCTGTTGGAACATTATAAGATACACCATAACCTTGGTTTGTCATATATCCTTCAATTCCTAATGTAGCACCTTCACTTATTTCTTCACCGTTAATAAGATCTGTTATTAATTCATTTACATCAGATATTGGTATTGCAAAGCCCATTCCTTCAATACTTGCTTCTCCACTGCTACCATTTGATGAATATTTAGCAGAGTTTATTCCTACTACTTCGCCTTTACTGTTAAGAAGTGCTCCACCACTGTTACCACCATTAATAGCAGCATCTATTTGAATCATTTTATTTGTATAATCATCAATAGTTACTTTTCTGTCTAAAGCACTAACGATACCAGTTGTAACAGATTGACCATAACCTAAAGCATTACCAATGGCTATAACACCATTTCCTACTTTTAAATCATCACTGTTTCCCATTGTAGCAATCTTTATACTATTTAAAGTATCAGTATTAATATCCGATAATTTTATAGCTATAACCGCAATATCTTTTCTTTCGGATACTCCTTTAACCGAAGCATCAACACTTACATCATTAATAAATTGCACTGTAAGTTCACTAGCATCTTCTACAACATGATAATTTGTTACAATTAATAATTCAGTATCAGACTTACCTACAATAATACCAGAACCAGCACCTTCAGTATATTGATTTTGTCCATATCCTGGGCCAAACCAACCATTACTAATTAATGTTTTATTAGTAATAGCAACAATCGCAGGCATTACATTTTCGACAACTTCTGATACATCTGTAATATAAACACCATCTGGTATATTATCACTAGTTTCTGTATATTGTAATTGCAATTCTGATTTATTTACAAATGGATTACCATTATCAATCCAATATAATGTTACAGGAACACTGATACAAACTATAATTAATAATATAACTAAAACAATTTTTTTTATTATCTTTTTATTAGATTTTTTCTTAATTTTATTTGCTTTTTTTATTTCATCTTTCATACCATCCAAATTATCTTCCTCTGTTAATTCTTTTTCTTCTTTAAAATTTTCATTTATTGTTTCTTTAGACTCTTCATTTTTCTTCTTATTTTCTTTTTCTTCCATATATACCACCTCAACTTTTTAATTTTTTTTCTTTCATTTAATATTATATTTATGAAAGATTAAATGAAGATTAAAAAAAACAAATTTATTTCTAAACTTGTTTAAATATAACTTTAAATGTTGTATATCCATTTTTACAACTAACAGATATTTTACCATTATGACTTGTTACTATATTTTTTGCAATAGCAAGACCAAGACCATATCTATTATCATTCCTATTTCTTGATTCATCTACACGATAAAATCTATCAAATATTTTTCCTTGATCTTCTTTAGGTATAGATTCTCCTCTATTTTTTACTTCTAAAATAATATTATTTTTTTCACTATATAAATTAACTGTTATTTTAGATTCTTCTAAACTATGTTTAATAGCATTATCTAAAAGAATTCCTAATAACTCTCTTATTTTATCAGAATTACAATTAAACATTATATTATCTTCAATATTATTTTCCATTGTTAATTTATTTTCATAAATTAAGCTTTCAAACGTTAAAGTAGTTTTCTCTATTATTTTAGACAAGTTATTAATGCTATAATTTCTTTTATTATCAATGTTTTCTGATTTAGCTAAATCTAATAAGTCAGTTACTAATTTATTCATTCTCTCTGCTTCACTTTTTATATTATTTAACCATTTCTTTTCTTTTGGTTCTAATTCTAAAGATTCAGCACTTGCAGTCATTATAGCAAGGGGTGTTTTTAATTCATGAGAAGCATCCACTATAAATTGCTTCTGCTTTGAAAATGATTCTATCACAGGTTTAGTTAGCCATTTGGTTATCCGACTAGATATATATATAATTATTATTTCTAATAATATAAATATTAATAAAGACATTCTAAAGTAATCTCCTAATTTATTATTAATTAAAGTATTATCCATAATTATTAAATTATTTCTATTTGTTAAATAATATGCATATCTATCAGTATATAAGTTTCCTATATCATATTTTTTATTAGTACTTATGAAATTCAAAGCTAACTGTATTATTTCGGCATTATTTAAGCCGTTATCTGTATAGCTTATAATATTTGTTATATTATTTAATTTATCAAAAGATATTACGTATACATTAGCATTTATAAATATTGGTTTCATATTATTACCACCAATAATAACATTATCATTTACTATATAATAATTATTATGTATATTTTCAATTTCTCTTAAATTATCTTTTACATCATTTAATTCTCTTTGATATAACTCTACATTAAATATTATTAATAAACTTAAGATAAATATTGTTAATATTATTAATAGAATAGTAAATGTTTTATTTTTAAGTTTCTTCATTTGATACCTCTAATTTATACCCAAGTCCCCTGATAGCTTTAATCTTAACAATAGATCCAATTGCATTAATTTTTTTTCTTATAAATGATATATATGCTTCTAAATTATTTGATTCTATTTCTGTATCTAATCCCCACACTTTATCATATAAAACATCTTTGGGAACTATTTGGGTAGAATTATTGATTAAATATTCTAATAACAAAAATTCTTTACATACTAAATCAATAGATTCATTATTAGTAGTACAGGTTAATGTAGATGATTTAGTATTTAATTTTATATCAGCATATTCAACATAATCAGTATTTGCTTTACTACTTTTTTTTCTTAATTGAACATTTATTCTAGCAACTAATTCTTCTATATGAAATGGTTTTGTAATATAATCATCTGCTCCAGCTTCAAATCCTGTAAGTTTATCTTCTAACATTGTTTTAGCGGTCAACATTATTACTTTAGAATTAATATTTTTATTTTTTATTTCTTTTAATATTTCAAATCCATTTAATTTAGGTAACATTACATCAAGTATAATTAAATCATATATATCAGTAAGAGCATTATATAATCCTTCTTCGCCATCTAAGGATATATCTACAGTATAATGTTCTTTTTTTAATCTGCTTGCTATTATATCAGCAAGTTTAAATTCATCTTCAACTATTAATATTCGCAATTTATTATCACTTCTAATCTAATTTATTTTCCCATAATCCATGAATATTGCAATATGCATATACTGTAGAATTATTTATATAAGGTAGTTCTACAATTGGATCCATGTTAGGTTCTAATTTTTTTAAATTTATTTCATTATCTTTTACTATTGCAATCCATTCAATATAATGTTTTTCTTCCATCGGATGAATAGTGCTACCAACAGTTACCTTTATATTGTTACCATTTTTTTCAATTGCAGGTACATGCTTTTCAACTGCAGCATCAACACTATTAGCCACTAATTCTTCCATTTCTTTGCCACAACATCTAATTCTTTTTATATCCCCTTTAATTACTGTAATAATATTTCCACATATTGGACATCTATAAAATTTCATATTATTCCTCCTTCTAATCATATTAATAATAGCATAATTTAATAAAAAGATAAATACTTATGAATAGTATTACTTGCTAATTTCTCTTATCATTTTTTTGGCATAACTTGTATGTGCAATATCTTCCCAGCCTTCTCTTGGTCCAAACGATAATTCGTCTGTAATAATTCTAACTCTATCTTTATTTTTTAATAAATAATTTACTGGGACATATTCATCGTTTACAAAAGCTCCTACCATTGTATTACCTATATCTGTACTTAATTTATAAGCAAAATCTATTGGAGTAGAACCTTTAGGTAGTTCAATTATATCTCCTTTAGTTGTGTAAACATAAATCCTATCAGAAAATAATTCTGTTTTTACTTGACTAACAAATTCTTGATTATCTCCAAACATTGAATTTATTTCAGTTAACGATTTAAAAAATTGAAACTTTCCTTTTAAGTCTTTTTGCATTTCATATCTGGCATTACCTTTTTTAATATCCCAATAAGCAGTTAAACCAAAAGATGCTACTTTATCCATATCAAAAGTTCTTATTTGTGTTTGAACTAATCTATCATCTGGTCCAAATACAGTAGTATGTAACGATTGGTACATATTAGTTTTAGGATTACATATATAATCTTTGAATTTATCATTTATTGGGTGGTACTCTTGATGGATCATTCCTAATACATAATAACAATTAGCTACTTCATCTACCATAATTTTTAATGATAGCAAATCATGAATATCAAATAATCTTTGTCCTTCATTTAATCTTTTATATATACCATAAATGTTTTTAGTTCTAACTTTAATTTCGTTAGGAATATTTTTATCATTTAATAAAGATTGAATTTTAAATAACATTTCTTGTAAGCATTTATTACTTTCTTCTTCTAGTCGAGATTTTCTGTCTTCTATTTTTTTATACATATCAGGTTTTAAATATCTTAATGATAAATCTTCTAATTCACTTTTAATACGATAAGCACCAATATAGTAAGCAAGCGGAACAAAAATTTCCATTGTTTCTAAAGCATTTTCTTTTTGTTTAAATTCACTTTTAAATTCTAATGTTCTCATATTATGAAGTCGATCTGCTAACTTTATTATTATTATTCTCACATCTTCAGTAATGCTAGTAATAATTTTTCTAGTATTTGCCATATTTTGAGCATGTTTAGACGAAAAATTCATTTTAGATATTTTGGTGACACCATTTACTAAATTAGCAATATTTTGATTAAAATCATGGGCTATATCTTCTTTTGTAATATTAGTGTCTTCTAAAGTATCATGCAATAGTCCTGCACATATTGTATCCTTATCGGCATGCATATCTGCCAAAATATATGCAACATTAAGTGGATGCATAATATATGGTTCTCCACTTTGTCTTACTTGCCCATTATGTAAGTTATATGCATATTCATATGCTTTCATGATGATTTTTTCTTCAGTTGGATTATATTCTCTTATTTTTTGAATTAAATTGTTCAAAATTATATTATCCATAATACCTCCCTAATAAACAAAAACAGTGACAATACAAACTTAATTGTTGCTTATCACTGTTTTTATAATTTATTATTTGAATTTAAAGTAAGACATGAACAAACAATAGTATTACAAAATTTATCTATACTAATTAACATACAATATCTATTTTTTACACATACCACTTTATTCATAATACTTCCCTTTCAAATAATAATTTTTATCATTTTATTACTTTTTTTACTAGATGTCAATAAATTTACCTAAAAATTTAAAAGATATAGTAAGTTATATATTACCAATTACTATATCTTTTAAATTTCTTAAATATGATATAAATATATTGACTTTATCGACGTTTTCTTTAACAGTTACTTCAACTGTCATAATTGTTTTATTATTTTCAATAACGTTAATTTTTCCTACAGTATCCCCTGCTGCAATTGGTGCCTTTATATTATTTAATTCTACTTTATAAGTTACATTTCTCTTATCACTATTTTTATTATTTAATATATTTACTTCTTCTTTTGGTACTACTTCTACATATTCTTTTTCTCCTAAATCTACTTTTATTTTACCTAAAACATTATCCTTATTTAGTAGTTGCTCCATACCATACATATTAAAACCATAATCTAACATTGCCGTTGTTTCACTATTTCTAGTAGCAGAATCAGGTTCGTTCATAACAACTGTAATAATACGCATACCATCTTTTTTAGCAGTAGCAGTTAAACAGTAACCAGCAGTAGTAGTGTATCCTGTTTTAAGTCCGTCTACGCCTTGATAGAAACGAACTAATTTATTGGTATTTACTAACCAAAAACTTTTATCAGTTCCTTCTCTTATATAATCTTCATAAGTTCCTGAAAACTCAAGTATTTTATCATGTTTAACTAATTCTTTGGCAATTAAGGCCATATCATTGGCACTAGAATAATGATTTTCAGCATCTAGTCCTGTACAATTTTTAAAATTAGTATTTTTTAGTCCTAATTCACTTGCTTTTTTATTCATAAGCTCTACAAAAGCTTCTTCGGTTCCGGCAATTCGCTCGGCCATAGCTACCATTGCATCCCTCGCTGTTACTAAAAAGCAGTAAAAAGTCATCTAAATTTAGGCTACTGTTATTGTAACAGGCTATATTTAATTTAAAATGCAACATTACTTTATGAATATTATCATCTTCTAGTTCAAGTCTTTCTACCAATATGGTATCTATTATAGATCCAAAGATTCTAAATACACTTTCATCGTCTTCAAATATTATATCATGCACTTTTTTAAAAAAAGTATCAATATTTGATTTATAATCAACCTCTGTATTCATTGATAAATAGCCCTGTTTCTTTTTCTCAAGAACAGCTAATTCACTATTATACTTCTCCCTAGCATCATTATATTCATCACCTTCAATTTCTTTCCTAGCTCTCATATTTATTAATTCTGCCCTAGCATTTTTGATTTCCACAATTTTTTTCTCTAACTCGTTTAATTCTCTTGAATAATCTGATTTACTCTCTGTTTCACGAACTAAATTATATATTTCTTTCATCATATCTTTTTCACTATTTAAAATATTTTCTGCTACCTTTTCAAATATCTCTAATAACTCCTCATAGTAAATTATTGGTGTTTTACACCCATTTAATTTTTCTCTACCATATTTTCTATAATTAGAACATCCCCAATATTTGCTTATGGCACCTGTTCGCTTATTTTTATAAGCTCCTTTTATAAATGTTGCTCCATCATGATAACATTTTATTTTCCCTGATAAAGCATACTTCATATTAGTTCTAGTTTTAGTTTGATAATTTTTTGAATTTTTATTTAATATCTCATTACATTTATCCCAAAGTTCTTCCGAAACTATTGGTGGACACGATTCATTATCTTTATACACTATCCATTCATCTGGCTTAAATCTAATTCTTTTTCTCGAATGATAATCAACTGTTGTTTCCTTATGAGCACAAAAATATCCTTTATATTTTGGATTTCTAATTATTCTACCAATTACAGTTCCAGCAAGTGGTTTTCCAGTCTTACTGACAATATTATATTCATTATATAAATAATGTCCTAATCTTTGAGTACCCATTTCTCCTTTTGAATACTCATTAAAAATTAATCTGATAAGTTTTGCCTCTTCCTCTACAATTACTAATTTACCTTTATTCTTTTTATAACCATAAAAATTATTATTCCCAGGAACAACACCCTTTTCTATACTTCTTTTATATCCAAATCTAACCCTTTCAGATAATTTTCTAATTTCATCTTGAGCTATACTAGACATGATAGTTAAACGAAGTTCTGAATCCGAATCAAAAGTATTTATGTTATCATTTAAAAAATATACACCTACACCATAAGATAATAATTCTTGTGTATATTGAATACTATCCACTGTATTTCTAGAAAATCTCGATATTTCTTTTGTTAGTATTAAATTAAATATTCCTTTTTTAGCATCATTTATCATTTTTAAAAAATTATCACGTTTATTGACACTAGTTCCACTTATTCCCTCATCGACATAACCATTCACAAATATCCAATTTGTTTGTGATTTAATATAATTTTCAAAATACATAACTTGATTTTCTAATGA
>CALVPR010000009.1 GCA_944351765.1 uncultured Bacilli bacterium | reverse complement strand
AATAACTCCATCTCTTACTAATCTAATTATAGGCATTAATGGTTCACAATCAACAGCCATAAAATACATAATATCCCTCCTCATATATATCTAAATAATATAATATTTTTATATATTTGTCAACATAAAAAGACAAATTAATCCTTTTGAATTAACCCCAATTTATATATCAAAGGTAATATACTTTGTGAATAATCTAATCTATCATTAATCGGAGGCATATTGTAAAAAACATTTATTCCTGCTTCCCTTTCAAATTCAAATATATCACTTTTTTGAAGTAAACTTTTATTTAAAACCACTTTTTTATTTCCTAATTTACTAAAAATATTTCTATCTATCATTGTAAGTCTATTCATTTTTATTATAGATGGTTCGATTAAATATATCATTTCTGTACACAAATTACATTCTGTTTCATTTAAATCGACTATAATCATGCCCCTACTTGCATTTTCCGAAATAACTCTACTTAAATCACCACTATTGGTTGAAATCATATCTGTAGTATCTTTAAAAAACATGAAATCCCTTTTATTAACTTCTATTGCTACTACTGAATAATATTGTGATAAAACTTTCTTTAACATATATGTTAAAGTTGTTGCTCCAGCATGTGAAGTTAAATTTTTTATACCAAGTACAACTGTTCCCTCAAGAGAAACATGTTGTGGTTGAATCATACTAGGTTGATAGCCACCACTACTTGTTGGCGCAGTATTTCCAACGTTATGTAAATGTGCAACATCTCTATAAATATTAGGATGATTATATAAATATATAATTCCATCTTTATTTCTTGTAAAATTATAAATTCCCATACTTATTAATTGTGACAAAAAATATGGTGATGAGCAAAATGGATCATCATCTAAAATTAATATTATTCTACTCATATCAAGATTCATAGATAATTTTTGAATGTTTTTCAAATCTTTATAATCTTGAATTGCTGTAATATCCAAAAACATTTTATTGAAATAAAAATTAGAAAATCTTTGAATTAATTCATCTACTGAAAATTCACCATTTATATTTTGACTAATTTCAAAGTCTAAACTATTTAATAAATCTTTATACTTATTTGATACAATAACATTCATTTTAAACCTCCTATTTACCTACAACTCTTGTTTCTCCTGATATGGGCACAAGAATACCATTTTTAAAGAAGAATGGGAATTGTATTTCAATAAACGTAGTTACTTTATAATATGTTCCCCTAACTTTATCAGAATATACTTCCCAAACACAATAACCTCTTCCGTTACACCCATCTTTATATTTCAAATTACTACCATTAGGTCCAACACTTTCCACATAATAATTAGCACTTGCCACATAGTCATCTATCATATCTTGAACTTCAATACCATAACCTTCGTTTTCTTCAATATAATTTATAATAGTATTCTTTATTCTAAATGCTTTAGCATAACTAAGAGCAATTGCTATAAAAGAAATATATATTGCAAAGAAAATTAACATTAATTTTATAAAGAATGCTCCACCAAAAGCATCTCTCATAATATCACCTACTTACAAATTATTTATGTGGAATTCTAACTTCTCCTTTTATAGGAACAGTAAAAGATAAGCCCGCTAATTGGCCAAAGAAATTTACATCAATAAATGTTGTAACAATATAATTAGAACCACTTGCATCAACATAATTATCAATACAATAACCTAAATCATAACAAGTAGCTCCGTTTTTAGCATAAGGTGCATTAGATCCACTCTGACTTGCAACATAGTAACTCATATTGCTTAAATAATTATTAATATAACTTTCTGCATTTTCAAAACTCTCATATCTTTCTATAAGATCTATTATACCATTTTTAGCCCTAAAAGCTTTAGCATAATTAAGAGCAATTGCTATAAAACAAACATATATTACTAAAAATATTAACATAAGTTTTATCATAAATGCTCCACCAAAAGCATCTCTCATCTTTTACTCACCTACTTTTCTATACACATCCTTGTCCATCTACCCAAGTTTGGCCATTAGGACATGTAGTATTAGCACCAACTCCAAATGAATTTTGAATCCATGTTGTAATAGGATCCCACATAAGTGCTAATATACCACCTATTACAGCAATCGCAACAATTGTAATAACTGTCATATTTAATTCTCCTGTCGCTTCTTTCATTTAAACTACCTCCTTTCAAATTACCCCATATAATTATTCTAAATATATATTCCAAATTTATACTTCTATTGACCTGTTGAAGATCCCATAAGCATAAATATTGAAATCAATAATAGTAACATTGTACCTCCACCTGTACAAACAAGCATAGCCATAGTTTTAGCTTCCATCTTTTCAAGTCTAGCTTTATACTTTTGTTCTCTTGCTTTATTTTGTAATGAAGATACAGTTCTTGCAAAAGCATTCAATTGCTCATGCTTTTTTTCTTGTTCTCCAAGTCCTAATCTATATAATAATCTCATCATTCTCATAGAATCCCTTACAGGATATTCTTGTGCAAAATCCATATAAGGTTGAATGCTTGAGTCACCTGCTTCAATCTTACCAATTAATGTTCTTAATCCCGGTTTGAATACTTCTGGAGCATCTTCAACACTCCTAGCAAGTGCTACTGGAACAGTATAGTGTTGAATTAATACTTCCAAACTTTTTAAATAATATGGTAACAAAGAATCAATTTCATTCAAATGCTTTTTATAATAACCTTTTAATTTATTATAATCTGATTTAAATACTATAAAACCTAAAATACATGCAATAATTATATTTATAAAACTCAAATTAGTAATAAATACAAATATTAATGCAATAGTTACAATCAATCCATTTCTAATTCTTTTCATATACAATGCTTCTGAATCGATTTTAGCATCACCATATCTAATTTTCAATAAAAACTCATAATCTTTTTCTTTTAATAAATCAAAATATTTCTGATTATCATCTAAAAACATACTTGTATTAATTTTATTATTATAAATTAACACAAAAAACACAATTATACCAATTAATAAAAATTCCATTATTCAGCACCTACATTCTCATTATAATATTTTTCACCACTTAATAGGAATAAACTATTAATTATAACTACTAAATGTATAATAATTTGTACAAAGAATTGATCTAACATACCAATATATGTAGATACTCCAATAAGAAGTTGAATTAACATAACAAGACCATACAAAGCTACACCATATGTCAAGAACTGTTTGTGGAAATTTTTACGATCCATTCTATCCCTATAAACACCCTCGACTAACATGTCAATATCATTTAACATATTATCAAATGTTTCACCTGTGTTTTTAGCACCTTCTTTAGTTACCTGTAAAAATAATTGGTGCATATTTTTTACCATGTAAAATGGATATTTTGAATCGAAATATTTTATAGAATCATATATATCTCCTTTTTCATATGACAAAGCAATCATAGTTTTTACATCCGATAATACAGGTTCTTCTAAAACACCAGAATTAACTACTCCCTCAAGTGATTTTACAAAAGCATTAGTAGTAGCAAATTCCAAAATTGTATTCGTACAATAAACTTGTATTTGTTCAAAAATATATTCACTATATTGTCTTTTACTTCTAAGATATGTTAAATAAGGAATTACAGATATAGCAATAATAACATAAACTATTACAATAATTATATTATAAAAATACATATATCCAACAATACCTGCTACACCAGCAAATAATATTATTTGTGTTAAATATTGTCTAGGTGTATAATCTATTCCCAATTCTTTAATTTTATCTCTCATACTTTTATAGGAATATGGTACATATTGATTATACAAAACATCAGCTTTTTCCATAACAAAATTATAAATACCATTTCCTTTGCTCGATCTATATAAGACAATAAATAGAAGAATGGCTCCAACTAATAAAAATTCCAAAATATCACCACCTTATTGCTGTGCATTATAATAATTCATGTTATTTACGTTATTATTAGGAATAGCATTTGATGTAACTGGACCATTTGAATAATACTGCGTACTATTTGCAACTGGTATATTAGTTTGATTATTCGTAGGTTCACGAAATTCTTCTTTAACTAAAATATCTTTAGGCATAATTACGCCCTGACTTTCCAAATATCCAATTAAATATTCAGTCGGATTATGCATTATTACATTACCTTCCGGAGTTTTCTTATACAAAGTTTGTGACTTTGCTTCATTTGTGTCTTTAGTTACATAAAATTCTACTACTTCAGAAACTTCACGATGAAATCTTTGATATTTAGTACTATAATATCCTTTTATATGTACTCCTAATTGTACATATCTATGGATACTTCTTAAAAATTGTTCCAAATCCAAATTTGATTCAAGTAAGCTATATAAACGGCTTGGTATAGATTCTGCTTTATCAGCATGTATTGTAGACAAAATATTATGTCCTGACGAAATAGAGTTTCTAACAGCCATTACTGCTTCAGCACTTCTTACTTCGGATAAAAGTATCCATCTAGGATTTTGACGCATACATGTTACTAATACATCCGAATATGATGCAATATTATTAGTTTTCATAGCTACTATATCTCTATGTGGAAATATTTTATCCAAGTGCAATTCCAATGTATCTTCGATTGTTATTATCTTTTCATTTTCTTTAGTATGAGCTGCTAAATATTTTATAAATTCCGTTTTACCAGAACCAGTTTCTCCACTTACTAATATATTACAGTGGCCTTCTACACACTTTAACAAAAAGTCATGTATATCGAGTCTAATATAATCTTCAGCAATAATCTTGTCTTTTTGTAATCTAATTTTAGCAGGAGTTTTACGAATTAATACGGCTATTCCATTTTTTGCAATTGAATCATGGACAAAGTTCATACGAAGTTCAGCACTTTCAGCATCCAAAAAAGGATTAGCCATATTAAATGATTTACCCATGGAATTAGCACATTGGAAAGCAATTTTTTCCATTAGTGCATTATCAATTCCTGTATTTTCCACTCGGTAAACACCTTTAGATAATGTTTTTAACCAAACTTGTCCACCATTACTATAGGAAATATCGGTAACATCATCAGCATCTAAAAATTGTCTTAATGGCCCAAAGTCAACTTGAGAAAATTCTTGTTCCATCTAGTACCCTCCTTTTATTCTTGAGTATTATTTTCATTATTGTTATTATTATTTTGTGCTGAATTATTTACTCCTTCTTCAATCGTAGGCAAATCAGTAACATCTACAGTTTGCGTTTTATCAGTAATAAATTTTTCTATTTCTTCACTATTTACTGTAACGACATCTTTTTCTGTTAAAGTTTTTGTATTAGGCACTAAAATTAATTCTACTGAATAATCTTTCAAATATAGAGCCTTTCTTAAAAGTAAATGTGTTTCTTCTGGAACAGCAAACAACATATATGCTGGAACTCTTGCTTCTTCTGTTGATTCAAAAACATGTTGTCCTGAGCTATCTTTTACTGCTAAAATTTCAATATTACTAATAAACTTACCAAACATAATTTTTCCTTCATCATTTACTGCTTTAAAATATATATTAATATATTCTCCTGGCATCATTGAATTGGCATAAGTAGTAGACATATTTACAGGATAATTTATTACAGTATAATTATCTGGAACATTTTGAAGTGCGTTATCAGGTAAATATTTTGAGTCAATCAACAATTCCTCATAAAATAAACTACCTTTAGCAATTATTGTATTATAGTTAGAATATTTACCAACTATATTATTAGCATTACTATAATAACTTCCTACTAAAAACGATTGTGGAACTTCCATATAAGATATCATTTCAGTCGTTATTAATGTTTTGGGTTCTATTTTTTGATTAGCATAAGGAACTCTTACTAATGTTACAACTTGTTTAATTCTATAATTATATCCAAAATATAAAATAAACAAACATAATACAACTCCTATAATAGTAACAGTATTTTTATTACCTAAAAATTTCTTTATTGAAGCATTCAAATTATTCATATTTTACCTTCTTTCCTTTTCTATTCTTTTGCTTCCAATATAGCATCTAATTGATTTGCTATACTATAACTATCAGTTTCTTCATATATTGTATAATCACCAACATCAGTATTTATTACAATACTTACTTTAGGTGGACTTTCAATTATATCATAAAATCTAATTGTATAACCTTCAGACGTAAAATTTACAGATTCTGCAAATCTTCTTGTAAAGTTTTCAACAAATTTTTCTTGGACAATTTTAACTTCCCCTGTATCTCTATAATAAGCTAAATCAACGGATTCTAACATTGCAGCTTTTGTAACTTCTCTTAATAAATAATAATCTTGTTCATTATTAGTAGTAATTTGTTGAAATAATAATATTATTACTATTCCTACTAAACCTGCTGCTATTAATCCTACTTGAGCAAACGACCATTTCATTGTTTATCATCCTCCGGATCATATACACCTAATCCAGAGTAATTTGGATTACCTAAAATAAACACATTACTACTTTGTATGAAACTACTATCACCATTAATGTTTATACTGTAATCTAAATATCCTCTTTCTGAATTTGCATTGTGTTCCTTAATTGCATTTATATCATCAAGTGTCAAAGTTACTGTATATTCTAAATTATTTTGTGTTGAATAAGTATCTTCTAATCTTTCTTTATTCTTCCTATCTGAAATCCAATTTATCCAATTTACACCAGGAGTTCTATTAGGAAATGGATCTGTCAACGAAATAGGTCTAAAATAATATAAATATCCACCTTTATCCAAATCAAATAATTTTTGTTGACATTCTACTCCACACGAATAATTTAAAGGCCAATTCATAACACTTATAAAACTTAAATCCTGAATATAAACCTCAACTGGAAAACTTGTCCCTGTTCTTTCTTTCAAAGGAATATAATATAAATATCCACCATCTATTTCTTCGGTTGAATCACAATTACTATCCTTGTCAATGTATCTAACGTTTGCAGTTTTAGCATTAATGCATGCTTTACCTAGTTCATATCTTGCAGAAAAACTTATAAAAGTATCCGGATACCATTCTGTTATGGTATCATAAGAACTAGTCCATTTACCATTCATTGAAACCATTCCTAATGCATTCTCATCATTAGAATCTTTAGAATCTACTTGACCATTAACATTAAAATCAGGATAATTTACATAACTAGCCATTTTTTCTGCTAACATTTTTATTTCTTCAGATGAGTTAGAACAATTATATGCTGGATTACCACCAGAACAATTATATGTTGTAGTTTCGGATGCACACCCAACCTGCACTGCAGATTCGGTTATCGAAGACTGTTCAGAATAAATAGTGCATGAACAAGTACTAGTTCCATTACATCTTATTGCACTACCACCACATACATCATTATAATATTGTGGATCATTTTTATAATTATAATAGCTAAAAGTAGTGGTAGTAATAGATACAGGATTATATGTACATTGATTACCATCCAAATTTCCGTTTCCATAAGAGGTACTAGATGAAGTTGTGTAACTTCCATTACTTTTAATAGAACCAGGAGTATCACCTTTAGTTGGACAAGTATACACTGGATACCATTCTGTTATTTCATATTGTAGACTATCACATATACTATAACTAGCTCTACTAGAGTAATTAATATTAAAGTCAAAACCACCACCAGAATATTGCTTAATAGGATTTAAAGCAAAATTTGCATTACCTATTTGAGAAACAGTTACCAATCCTGTTATTTTTTCAGATAATTCTGTAGTACAAGTTCCTTTATCAGTATGCTTTGTATAATACGAAAGTTCATCACGAGAACTCTCATCAATAGTTCTATCCATATTAATATCAACATTTTTATTTTCACTATATGAACCGTTACTACAAGAAAGTTCACCAGGAATATTTTGAGACTCTCCTGCTTCACAAGAATTTGGTTTTTCATACTCACATTCATCTGATTTATATTCTATTTTTACTTCCGCTATTGCAGGAACCGTATACATATAATTAGGATCATCATCTATTTTTTTCTTTATAGTTTCACTAGGTGCTCCCCAACTTCTAGAAATCACACTTTTAAGTTGTCCATCAGAAACATCAGCAAACGTTATATTTAAACTATTAGGTAATACTACATCAGTATTATAGTATCCTTCATAATCAGTAACATCAGAAATATCATGCCAACTTCCTGTACCATAGTTAGTATATTCACCATTATATGAACAAACTTTTGTTCCTGAAGAAAGAACTTCACAATCAGGTCTATTTAAAAGTTCAATATATTTTTTAAAATCAGTTAATGTCATACTATTTTGAGATATAACTTCTACGCTAACTATTTCAGCCCCTTCTGGCAGATCATAATCAAAGTAAGTATCCCAAGTAGTACTTCCTCCAGTTTTTGATCTCGACGCTTCCGAAAAATAATATATCCTAGTTTCCGGTTCACAAATTTTTTCTTCATCATCGGCTAGAGCCATACTACTACCAATAGTTACACAAAAAACAAAAAATATAATACCAAATAATATAATAAAATATTTTTTATTCATAGTTTCACCTCTCAAACCGTTAATCCAAAGCACTTCTTTTCTTTTTTATATAAATTACTATAATAATAGCTGCCACTATAGCAATTGCACTAATCATATAAATAAAATTCCCTTTAAAGAATTCTATAACTTTATTAAAAGTCTCTTCGGTCTGTTCTTTTTGTAAATTTTTGTTGTATTCTTCTATACTTTCATTAAATTTATCTTCATCTAAGTCACCTTGATACCATTCATCACATACATCCAAATCTTCTCCACTTATGCCATCACATAAAGGTGATTCAGACAAGGAATTATATTTTGGAACATTCAAAGTAATTGTCCTAACCAAAGTAGATGCACATCTTTCATAATAAATTTCAAATGTATAATTATCTCCACTTATACCCTCTAAAATATATGTGCCGTTGTCAGTTCCATCATATGCTATAACTATATCATGACTAGTTTCTTTAATATACAATTCAGAAGTAAGTCCTGTAACAATAATATCATACATTCCTTTTACATCAGAATCTTCTCTTAAGCTATATTCAATAGATATATCATTTGCAACATTTTTTATTCTTTCAAAATCATCTTTACCACAATAAGCGGCAAAAACACATTGATTCATAAATAAAAATGCTAGACAAAAGAAAACCACAAACCTCATTTTTATATTCATACAATCACCTTATTATTAATTATACATATATATAATAACATGATTTTTTATAAAAATAAAGTTTTTTTGTTTTTTTTATTGTTTTTTTTTGATATAATTATTTTATCCAAAAATGGAAGGAGCAAAATATAATGAAACATAAAAATAAAATAATTATTTCTATTGTGATATTACTTATACTACTAATTACTTTATTTTATATCTTAATACCAAAAGGAAAGTTAGAAGAAATATCTTTTGACAATTTGAAAGATAAGATTACTAATAAAGAAGATTTTATTCTTTGTATTACTAGCACAACTTGTTCGCATTGTTACAATTTTAAGCCAAAACTTGAAGAAGTTGCAAAAGAAAATAACATTGTCGTTTACTATATTAATTATGATAAATACAATGTTGATGAATTTAAAGATTTAATCAGTTTTGATGGTTCTACCCCTACCACTATATTTATAAAAAATGGAGAAGAAGAAACAACATCTAACAGAATTAATGGTGATGTTTCTAAAAGTAAAATAATTGACAAACTAAAAAGTAATGGTTTTATAAAGTAGAACCATTACTTTTTTTATTAAATAAATTTTCTGTCATCATATCTATATCAATTTTTCCAAAGAAAGTTAAATATACAATCATTGATTTATTATCAATTTCCACATATCCATTCTCAATTAATTTATTAAAAAAAGAACTATTTTGTTTATACACACTATTATCACGAAATTGTGGAAAAAATTGTGAAAACGTAAAATCAATCAATATGTATCTTTTTCTACTATAATCATTAATTGTACACAATATAATTTCATGATCATATAAATCAAATTCTTCTTTTAAATTTATAATTTCATTCTTTACACCAACTTTGTTTAGTGAATCATGAATATTAGTGGCAAAAACTTTACACATTCTCAACAAATCCATATTCTCATATTGTTTTTTATACATCATTAAAACTAACTTTATTTTACTCTCATCCATATTGTCATCTTTCCAACCAATCTTCACCTTTAAACGGTTCTGTTCTAAGCAAATTAGGATAATCTTGTTGCCTTAATACTTCAAATAATACAATAGCTACACAATTAGAAAGATTTAAACTTCTTACATTTGCATTAGTAGGTATCCTAAGGCATTTATCTAAATGGTTTCTTAATATTTCTTTAGGTATACCTGTACTCTCTTTCCCAAAACACAAATAGATATTTTTACTAGTATCACTATAATCAAAGGAAGTATGCGGTTTTTTACCATATCTAGTAAGGAAATAAAAATCTCCATTATTTTGAGATATAAATTCTTCCCAGTTTTTATAAACTTTATATTTAACTTTATCTATATAATTAACTCCACTTCTTTTAATATTTTTTTCATCTAATCTAAATCCTAAAGGTTCAATCAAATGCAACATTGCCCCTGTTCCTGCACATGTTCGCATTATATTTCCAGTATTTCCAGGTATTTCTGGTTCGTATAAAACTATATTAATCATTTATAACACCAACACTTTGTAAATAACTACTTATTTTATTTATATCATACTTATTTTGTTTTATATCATAACTACTTGTTATTTTACCATTATTAAACATAACAAATAATGGAACACTATTAAATTCTACTTTACATAGCTCATATTTACCTTCATGAAAAACACTAGATACATCTAAATATAATATTAATCTACCCAGATTTTCTTCAACTAAAAATTTTTTTAAATTATTTTCAAAATTAGCTAAACTCAAATCATTATTTGTAACATACATACAAATAGTATCATTTTCTATAATATAATTTTCCAAATCATTATAATTAATAACTTGTAAATAATTACCTAAATCAGACATCTTTTTTACTTCTTCTTTATATTCGGAAAACCATAAATATAAATAATATACAATTCCCATTGTTATTAATATAATTAAAATTAAATATACATAATTTTTAAGAGAAACTTCTTTTTTAGCCAACTATATCATCTCCTAATAACATTTTACCAATTAAAATATAAAAAGTAAATATATACACCAAAATATGATATAATATTCGTGGTGTTTATTATGAAAGAAAATTTTTATTTATTATTTGAAAAACAAATACAAGAAATAAAAGAAAAGAAAAAAGTTCCTACTTTATTATTACATAGCTGCTGTGCACCATGTAGTAGCCAAGTAATTACATGTCTTACTAATTATTTCGATATTACTATACTATATTATAATCCAAATATATATCCTGAAGAAGAATACTTAAAAAGAAAAGAAGAACAAATAAGATTAATACATGAAATTAAGAATATTAACAAACTAGAAATAATTGATTGTGATTATGATAATGATATTTATGAAAAAGAAATAAAAGGATTGGAAAATGAAAAAGAAGGAGGACCTAGATGCTATAAATGCTTTAATTTAAGACTAAATAAAACGGCAAAAATAGCAAAAGAAAATAATTTTGAATATTTTTCTACAACATTAACTATTAGTCCATACAAAAATTCCAATATTATTAATACCATAGGTTTAGAATTAGAACAAAAATATAATATAAAATGGTTATATTCTGATCATAAGAAAAAAGATGGATATAAAAAATCAATTGAATTGTCAAAAAAATATAACTTATATAGACAAAATTATTGTGGTTGTATATACTCAAAAAGAATAGATGAATAATTAAGATCTCATCTATTCTTTTATTTTATAAAATTATATACTATATTATATGTTATAATACCTGCACCAATAATTATAATAGTAGCTAATATTGATGGAATTATATAACCCTTGTTTTTTGTTTTAACTTTCTTTTTAGCATCTACATTTTCTAATTCTGCATTACCTTGAATTTGTGGTATATATTTTCTAAATTTAGCTTTTAATCCTTCTTTTGCTGCAACACTTGTAGTTAATAATAATGATTGACTTTCATTAATTGCTTGACACTTATCACCATTAAAATTTAAAACTCTTGATATCACAAAAACTTTTGCACTTTCTTTTTGAACAGGTGCTTCCACTCTATCCTTAATTTCACCATTTTCAACTTTAGTATTTATTTCTCTTTGTAAATTTACTTCTTTACTAATATCAAAAATTATTTTCTTTTCATTTTTAATCATTTTAATTTTCTCATAAAATTGCCTACAAGTTTCAATTACACTTTTTTTAGTAGTAGCCACATAACTTTTTCCCACATTAAATCTTTGATTAATAGTTGTAGTAATTCTATTTCTAGAATCCTTTATTTTAACATTTCCAAATGCAATTATATTTTGAATAAACAACTGTCCTTCATGCATTTTCAAAAACATTGTCTTATCGTTCAAAAAAGAAGTCAATTTATCCAAATGCGTTCTAGAAATAGATATTTCACTAACATTTTCAGATTTTTTGATTAATGCTAATAAAACATTTTTTCTTTCTAAAGAAAGTTTTTCTATAACTACGTCCATAAACGATAACCTCCTATAATGGTAATTTAATAATATTTCTTACAATCTCATTTAATTTTATTTTCTCGTTTTCATCTTCTATATCTACTATTATATCATTTCCATTTGAATCTTTTTTTAATTCTGAAACAAATATATTAACATTCTCTTCATCCCTATCTATAGAATAAATAACGTATTCTTTTTCATCAACTTCTATTACTGTTAATAATGTTGCATCCCTTTCAACATTTTTTTCATCAGTTATTTTAAAATCACTCACAAAAAACATCTCCTTTCAAAATTCTTTTTAAAGCATCCACTACTAGTTTTTTTTCATTAGTATCAACTATATCTTTTAATTCATCATGACCATCTTCTGTTTTATCAATGTATGAAACAAATATATTTGAATTTGCATTATTATCAATTGAATATAACACATATTCTTTAGAACTATTTTCTAATTTAAAAGTTAATATTAAATCAACATCCTTAAACTCATATTTTTCATTTACTACAGTTACTTTGCTCATAACAAATGCCTCCTATTATTAAATAGTATAACATAATCTTTGATTTTCTACAACGTTTTTAACAATGTTCATTTAATTTTTTTACCTTAATTATTGCATTTTTATTAATAATTAAATTTTTATTCATTTTTTCTCTTAATTTATTTATTTTACTTTTATTACCCTTTAATATCTCTTCAAAGTCGTTTAATCTATTCATTAAATTACTATATTCTAGAGAAATACTATTTGGAGAAATTAAGTGCAATTTATTTTTAATTACCTTTATATCATTTAATGAACTTTCTATCATAGATCCCATTATATCAATTGATGAAATATTGGAAGATATTATGTTAGAAAAATCTTTCACATTAAAACTTATTTTTTTAGTTTTTTCAACATGAGCTTCTTTGCTCAATAATTCTATAGAATTTTTAGTAGCTAAAGTAGATATCGCTATAACTGGAAAAGCTCCTTTTAAAGGTGATAACAACAATAAAGAAGTATATTTTAAAGTATTTAAAAATAATTTATCATATCCAACAAATTTGTATTTAATTTGTTCAGTTTTTTCTATATTACCAACTTTTTGGTCTAGTTCTTCTATTATATTATTTTGCTCTTTAATAAAACGCATATACCTAGAGTATTCATTATCAAAATCAAAAACGTTATCCTTTATTTGATTAAACTTTTCAATATTTATTTTTTCTTTTTCCAACTTTTCATCATTTGACTTATCTAAAGTTTTTATTTCATCATTCAGTTTATCTAAAATTTTATTTGTTTCTTCAAAAATTTCCATCTTTTTAATACTATTTTCTATTTCTTTTGTATTTGGAATAGTCTCTAAAATACTTTTATAATAAGAAATTAAATCTACTAAAGACCAATCGTTTATTTCCAAATAATCATTATTTAAATTTTTGCTTTTTAACACTTTAAAATCATCTTTAATTTTATTAATCTTTTCCATTAAGATTTTTATCTTTTTCTGTTCTTCTTCACATTGCTCCTTTGTTTTAACTTCTTTAAAAGTTAAATTAATTATATATATATCACTATTAATTACGTCTAATTCACTTTTATATTCTTCAACAACTTCTAAAATTTTATTAACTATTTTTTGTTCTAATAAATTTATTTTATTTTCATTAACTTTAGCATTTAGTTTTTTTTCTATGGCAATATCTTTAACTTTGGAATCATTAATTTGGGGGCTAACCATTATTCCTTTTTTATTATTTCTAGTTTTTTTTAATGATGTTTCCAGACCAACTTTTTTCTTTTTTAATTGAACACCTGATTTTTTATAAATATTATTATTATCTTTTTTTACTTCATTGTTTGTTTTTAAAGAAACGTTACAACTTCGAATTTCTGTATCTTTTGTTTCCTTAATGTCATTGCTTTTTTTATTATTTTTAAAATATTGTCGTAATTTATCTCTAAACTTACCTCTTAACATATTAGCCATATTTAATCACCTTTTAATATAATACATTATATTTTATTAGATGTCAAAAAAAAGATAAATCAAGTTTATCTCTCTTTACAATTATCCAATACTTTTTCAAACCATTTTTTTAATTTTCTATATTTATCTATACTAGGTCCATCTTTTTGAGTAACAATATATAAGTTATTATCTTCTAAAGAAATACCTATATATAATTTAATTAAACTAAAAGCTTGTTTTGTACTTGTTGTTATATAATTATTAAAAGAATTTGTTACTTTATCTACACATAAAATTGTAGTAAATGTTACCAAATTAGCAGGTTGTTCTGGATATTTTTCTTCTAAAAATGATAATATTTTATCATCTATATTATTTTTTTCTAAACTGTCTAACTTTATAAATAAGACAATATCTAGTTTACTTTTCAAAAATTCTTTACTTTTCCTAAAATAAAGTTCTGATTCTTTAAATTCCTTAATGTTAGTATTCATTACTTGAAATCCTTCAAAAAACAAATAATCTACTATACTTTTTTTAAATTCCGTATATGAACTAAACATTAATTCTTTTTTTATAGGTTTAGATTTTTTACTAGTTAAATCAATATTAAAAACAATCATTGAAATTATCATTAAAAATCCAAATATGCCAACTAATAAAAATGCTAAGTTAATAAATTTACTCCAAAAATCATTTAATTTATCATTACCTATAATTGCTATAATAGGTACCATACAAACATATAATCCAGGTATACCTGTAATTATAATCAAGTTTTTTAATCTTTTTTCATTTTATTTATAACAGACAAAAATCACTTCCTAAGCTGCATTAGATAAAAAAAAAAAAAAGACAAACAAGAAAATTTTCTTATTTATCTTTTTACACTAATCAATAAATTCTTCTTCTAATACTTCAGATGGTTCATCATCAAAGAATTGTTTTTCTAATGAATAACCAATATCCATATATTCTTTTGCACCAGTTCCTGCCGGTATTAATTTACCCATAATTACATTTTCTTTTAATCCATGTAATTTATCTACTTTTCCTTTAACAGAAGCTTCTGTTAAGATTCTTGTAGTTTCTTGGAATGATGCAGAAGATAAGAATGAATCTGTTTGTAATGATGCTTTAGTAATACCTAATAATATCGGTTGTCCAATAGCAGGTTTCTTACCTTGAATAATTACATCTCTATTACCATTAGTAAATTCTGTTAAACTTACAGTTGTACTTGGAATAAAGTATGTGTCACCAGCATCTACTATTCTTATTTGTGATATCATTCTTCTAGCAATTAATTCCACGTGTTTATCATTGATATCAACACCTTGAGAACGATATACTTTTTGTACTTCTTTTAATATATATTGTTGTACTGTATTAGGGTCAGTTACTGCAAGTAACTCTTTAGGGCTTACATTACCTTCAGTTAATCTATCACCAGCAGATACTGTATCTCCTTTTTCAACACGAAGTTTAGCACCATAAGATGTAATGTGTTCTCTAATTTCGTTATCATTCTTAACATATACTTTCCATTTTCCTGAAGCATCTTCAATTTTATGAATAACTCCATCAATTTCAGATATAGTTGCTTTTCCTTTCGGAGTTCTTGCTTCAAATAACTCTTCAACACGAGGAAGACCTTGTGTAATATCGGCTCCGGCAACACCACCAGTATGGAATGTACGCATTGTAAGCTGAGTTCCTGGTTCACCAATAGATTGAGCACCCATTGTACCAACAGCTTCACCAATTTCAACAATATTACCTGTTGCTAAGTTACGACCATAACATTTTTGACATACGCCATGTTCTGTACGACAAGTTAATGCTGTTCTTATTTCAACTTCTTCAATACCTGCTTTTACAATCTTATCAGCAATATTTTCAGTAATATATTCATTTTTATCAATAATTACTTCTTTAGTTTGTGGATTAATTACTTTTTTATTAGTATATCTTCCTAAAATTCTATCGTAAAGAGGTTCAATAATACCATCTTTATCATCAACAAAGGCTCTTACTAATACACCTTGAGTAGTTCCACAATCTTCTTCTCTAACAATAACATCTTGTGCAACATCTACTAAACGTCTAGTCATATAACCAGAATCAGCAGTTTTTAACGCTGTATCAGCACTACCTTTACGAGCACCATGTGTAGATAAGAAGAATTCAGATACTGTAAGACCATCTCTAAATGATGAAATAATTGGAATTTCAACAGGTTCACCACTAGGTTTAGACATTATACCACGCATACCAGCAAGTTGAACAAAGTTAGAAATAGATCCACGAGCTTTAGAGTTCATCATTATGAAGATTGGGTTATCTTCCATAGTTTTTGCATAAACTTCAAGTTCTTTTTCAATTTCTTTTTTAGCTTTAGTCCATATATCTATTACTAAATCAAATCTTTCTTTATCAGTAATAAGACCTCTTCTGAATTGTTTATTAACTTTCTTAACTTCTTCATTACTCTTTTCAATAATTGCATCTTTATTCTTACTAGTTACAACATCAGAAGCTGCAATAGTAATACCTGCATATGTAGAATATTTAAATCCTAAATCTTTTAATTTATCCAAGAATATAGAAGTTTCTGTAGTTTTATATTTTTTAAACATTTGAGCAATTAATTTTTCAAGTGTACCTTTTGCAAATGGTGCTGGTCTAGGTATTTCTCTTAATCTTTCAAGTAAATTTTCTCCATATTCAATAAAGTATTTACTTGGTGTAGCACCTTCAATATTTTCACTAGTAGGTTCATTTACATAAGGGAAAGTATCAGGTAGTATTTCATTAAATATAATTTTACCTACTGTTGTTACAAAATATTTATCTTTTTGACTATCTAAGAATATTTTATGTTTGAATGAATTTACAGGTACAATAATTCTTGTATGTAGAGTAATTTCTCTTCTATTATAAGCCATTAATGCTTCATTAGGATTTTTAAATACTCTACCTTCTCCTTCAAGCCCATTTTTCTCCATCGTAATGTAATAGTTACCTAAAATCATATCTTGTGAAGGGGTAACGATAGGATCTCCGTTTTTAGGGCTTAGAATGTTATTAGCTCCTAACATAAGTATTCTTGCTTCTGCTTTTGCTTCTTCTGATAATGGTACGTGAACAGCCATCTGATCTCCATCAAAGTCAGCATTAAATGCAGTAGTAACAAGTGGATGTAATCTTATTGCTTTACCTGAAATTAATTTAGGTTCAAATGCTTGAATACCAAGTCTATGAAGTGTTGGAGCACGGTTTAACATAACTGGATATTCTTTAATAACATCTTCTACTACATCCCATACTTTAGGATCTTGATTTTCAATCATTCTTTTAGCAGACTTAATGTTATTAGCAAGTTCTCTTTTTACTAATCCATTAATTACATGTGGCTTAAATAATTCAAGTGCCATATCTTTAGGAAGTCCACATTGATACATCTTTAAATCTGGTCCTACAACGATAACTGAACGTCCTGAATAGTCAACACGTTTACCAAGTAAGTTTTGTCTGAAACGTCCTTGTTTTCCTTTTAACATACTTGATAATGATTTTAATGCTCTATTTCCTGGACCTGTTACACTTCTTCCACGTCTTCCATTATCAAATAATGCATCAACTGCTTCTTGTAACATACGTTTTTCGTTTTGAATAATAATTGAAGGAGCACCTAATTCCATTAATTTTTTTAAACGATTATTGCGGTTAATTACTCTTCTATATAAATCATTTAAATCAGATGTAGCAAATCTACCACCATCAAGTTGAATCATTGGTCTAAGTTCTGGTGGTATAACTGGTAATGCTTCTAAAATCATCCATTCAGGTTTATTTCCTGAAGTAGCAAATGAATTTAATACATCTAATCTCTTAACAAGTCTAGTTCTCTTTTGGCCTGTAGCATTCTCTAATTCTTTTTGAACTTCTGCAAGTTCTTTCTCAATGTCAACCATTGATAATAATTCTTTAATTGCTTGAGCACCCATACCTACTTTAAAACTGTTTCCATATTTTTCATAGTATACACGATACTCTTTATCAGATAATGTTTGTTTAGCCACAAGAGGTGTATTTCCTGGATCTATTACAACATAAGATACAAAGTATATAACTTCTTCAACATCTCTAGGAGACATATCTAAACATACTGCAATATATGAAGGTACACCTTTTACATACCAAATGTGACTTACTGGAGTTGCAAGTTCAATGTGTCCCATTCTTTCACGTCTTACTTTAGAACTTGTAACTTCAACTCCACATCTATCACAAACAATATTTTTATATCTTAGTCTTTTATATTTACCACAAGAACATTCATAATCTCTTGTTGGTCCAAATATTTTTTCACAGAATAATCCATCTCTTTCTGGTTTTAATGTTCTATAATTTATAGTCTCTGGCTTTAAAACTTCTCCATAAGACCAAGAACGAATTTTTTCTGGAGATGCAATAGCTATTTTTAAGGCTTTAAAATTATTAGCTTCTAACATTAAAACTCACCTCCAATATCTTTTTCATCAAATTCATCAATATCTTCTAAATCTTCATCAAATTCATCAAATTCGTCTTCTAATTCATCAGGATCTTTTTCATTGTATATACCTTTATTATTTACTTCTATTTCTTCTGCAATTGGTGTATCTTCTTCATTTTCTTCATTTTCTAAGTCTTTAAAACTTACTTCTTCATCATCTTTATTAATAACAGAAATATCTAATCCTAATGCTTGGAATTCTTTTATTAATACTCTAAATGATTCAGGTATACCAGGACTTGGTAATGGTGTTCCTTTTACAATTGATTCATATACTTTAACACGACCAAGAACATCATCTGACTTGTATGTTAAGATTTCTTGTAACACGTGAGAAGCACCATAAGCTTCAAGAGCCCAAACTTCCATTTCTCCAAATCTCTGTCCACCAAATTGTGCTTTACCACCAAGTGGTTGTTGTGTTACTAATGAGTAAGGTCCTGTACTTCTAGCATGAATCTTATCATCAACCATGTGATGAAGTTTAATCATATACATGACACCAACACTTATTCTATTATCAAATGGTTCACCTGTACGTCCATCATATAAAACAGTTTTTCCATCTGGATCCATTCCTGCTTCTTCTAGAATTGCTGCTACGTCATCTTTCTTAGCACCATCAAGTACTGGTGTTGCTATATGTACATTTAATTTTTTAGCAGCCATTCCCATATGTAATTCTAATATCTGTCCGATATTCATACGAGAAGGAACACCTTGTGGATTTAACATAATATCTACTGGAGTACCATCAGGTAAGAATGGCATATCTTCTTGTGGTAATATTAATGAAATAACACCTTTATTACCATGACGTCCGCTCATTTTATCTCCAACTTGAATTTTTCTCTTTTGAATAATATATACTCTTATTACTTTACTTACTCCACTAGGTAAGTCATCATTATCTTTCTTAGTATAAACTTTAACATCATGTACAATTCCATCTCCACCATGTGGAACTACTAATGATGAATTTCTAACTTCTCTTGTTTTTTCACCAAATATAGCGTGTAATAATTTTTCTTCACTAGTTAAATCAGCCATACCTTTAGGAGTTACTTTACCTACTAAGATATCTCCTTCTTTAACTTCTGTACCAATTTTAATAATACCATTTTCATCAAGATTCTTTCTTGCTTCTTCACCAACATTAGGAATATCTCTTGTAATTTCTTCAGGTCCTAATTTAGTATCACGGCATTGAATTTCATAGTCTTCAATATGAAGTGAAGTGTAAACATCATCTTTAACAAGTCTTTCATTCATAATAACAGCATCTTCAAAATTATAACCATTAAATGTCATAAATGCTACTACTACATTTTTACCTAAAGCAAGTTCTCCCATATCTGTACTTGGTCCATCAGCAATAACTTGTCCTTTTTTAACTTTATCACCTGCTCTTACAATAGGTCTATGATTAGCAGTTTCACCTTGGTTTAATCTTTCAAATGTTGTAAGATTATAAACATCTTGTCCTTTAGCATTCTTAACTACAATTTTTTTAGCATCAGCATATTCAACAATACCATCTGCTTTAGCTACTACTACCGCACCACTATCTTTAGCAGCAATATATTCAACACCAGTTCCAATATATGGAGCTTCTGTTGTAAGTAAAGGTAATGCTTGACGTTGCATGTTAGCACCCATTAAGGCACGAGTTGCATCATCATGTTCCAAGAATGGAATTAAACTTGTTGTAATAGAAACTACTTGTTGAGGAGATACGTCAATATAATCAACATCTTCTACTGGTATCATTACATTTTCACCACGATAACGACCTGCTACTACTTTATCAGTAATTTCCATATCATCATTAACGTTTACTGTAGCTTGTGATATATAATATTCATTTTCTTGATCAGCAGTTAAATAATCTACTTGATCTGTTAATTTTTTATTTTCAACCTTACGGTAAGGAGTTTGAATAAATCCATATTCATCAACTTTAGCATAACTTGCAAGAGATGTAATAAGTCCAATGTTTTGTCCTTCTGGAGATTCAATTGGGCAAATTCTTCCATAGTGTGAAGCATTAACGTCACGAACTTCCATACCAGCTCTATCTCTTGAAAGTCCACCAGGACCTAAAGCTGAAAGTCTTCTTTTATGAGTAAGTTCTGCAATTGGATTTACTTGATCCATAAATTGAGATAATTGGCTACTACCAAAGAATTCTTTAATTACTGCAGTAACTGGTCTTATATTAATAAGTGTTTTAGGAGTTACTGTTTCAATTTCTTGAGTAGTCATTCTTTCCCTAATTACTCTTTCCATTCTACTAATACCAACTTTAAATTGGTTTTGTAAAAGTTCTCCTACTTGTCTAATTCTTCTGTTTCCTAAATGGTCGATTTCATCGTCATGTCCGATTCCTTCCATTAAGTTCAAATAATAAGAAACAGTTGCATAAACATCAGATATAGTTAAAGTTTTAACATCAATACTTTGATCATTACCAATAATAGTTACAGTTTTTTTAGGATCAACATTAGAATATACTTTAACAACTTGAACTATATTGTGATTATCTAGTTCTTCATTAATAGTTACTTCACAATTTCCATAACCTTCTCTAAAGTATTTTTCAATGTCTTTCATAACATCTTTAGTTACTTTAGTTCCCGCAGAACATACAACTTCTCCGTCAACTATAATGTCTTCAGCAAGAACACTGTTAAGTAATCTATCAAGAACACTTAATTTTTTATTAAATTTATAACGACCTACTTTGGCTAAATCATAACGAAAATTATCAAAAAATCTAGTAATTAATTGATTCTTTGAACTATCTAAAGTAGTAGGTTCTCCAGGTCTTAATTTTTCGTAGATTTCAATTAAAGCTTCATCTGTATTTTTAGTTGAATCTTTTTCAATAGTATTTTTTAAATATTCATTATTATCAAACATTTCAAGAATCTCTTCATCAGAAGAAAGTCCAAATGCACGAAGTAATGTTGTAATAGGAACTTTTCTTGTTCTATCAATTCTTACATAAATTACATCTTTAGCATCTGTTTCATACTCTAACCAAGTACCTCTAGTAGGTATAATTTTACTAGCAAATATAGGTTTTCCATTTTTATCAATTTCTTTAGAATAATATGCGTTAGGAGATCTAACTAATTGTGATACAATAACTCTTTCTGCTCCATTTATAATGAATGTTCCACTTTCAGTCATAAGTGGCATATCACCTAGGAATATTTCTTGTTCCTTAACTTCCCCTGTTTCATTATTAAATAATCTTGTTTGTACCTTTAAAGGTGCCGCATAAGTTATTTGTCTATCTTTACATTCTTTAATAGAATATCTTGGTGTATCAAACTCGTATTCACCAAATTCTAAAGACAAACTACCAGAAAAACTTTCAATAGGGAACAAATCTTCAAATACCTCTTTTATTCCTTCTGTAACGAACCATTGATAAGAATCTTTTTGGATTTGTAACAAATTATCAAGTTCTAATGAATTTTTGATCATAGAATAATTTCTTCTTTTTCTATAATCTCCGCTTTGCTTTAATTTATAAGCCATTCTTTCACCCCAATACCTAAATTTATTTTACCAGCACGACAAAAAGAGACGTGTTTCCAATATATAATACTACCATCAAAGAACTGAAATGTCAACGTATTTTGTTAAACATTTTTAAGTTTTTTGCCTTATTTATAGTTTATAATATTTACATGTCTATTTTTGTATTTTTATAAAAGATAAAATAAAAAAAGCAATACTTTTAAAGTATCACTTTTCAAACTATTTAAGTTCAACTGTTGCGCCAGCTTCTTCAAATTGTGCTTTAATTTTTTCAGCTTCTTCTTTGTCAACGCCTTCTTTAACGTTTCCACCATTATCAGCAATGTCTTTAGCTTCTTTTAATCCTAAACCAGTTAAATCTCTAACGATTTTAATAACTGCAATTTTGTTAGGTCCTGCTGCAGTTAATACAACATTAACTTTAGAAGGTCCTTCTGGGGCAGCTGCTGCTGGAGCTGCTGCTACTGCTACTGCAGATGGATCTACACCGAATTCCTCCTTCATTGCATCAACTAATTCTTTGATTTCAAGAATTGACATTTCTTTTAAAGCACTAATAAAATCTTCTCTTGTTAATTTAGCCATTTTTATTTCCTCCTTTATTTAATTATTAATTTTCTTCTTTTTCTTTAGCATATAAATCTAAGCATATAGATAGGTCTCTTACTGTAGCCATTAATCCTCCTGCTAACATAGTAAGTAATCCTTCTCTAGATGGGATAGATGCATATTCTTTTAATTTGTCTTCAGTTGCTACTTTACCTTCAACAATACCTACTTTTAATTGTAGAGCTTCATGTTTTTTAGCAAAATCACTTAATACTCTAACTGGAGCAAGTTCATCAGTTGAAAATGAGATAGCGCTTGGACCTTCTAGATATTCGTGAATATCATAATTGCTTCCATCAAGAGCTCTATTAATTAAAGTATTTTTATATACTTTATAATCAGAACCAGTTTCTCTAAGTGCACGTCTTAGTTCAGTAACTTCTGAAACTGTAAGTCCACGATAGTCAAATAAAACTACAGACTTTGCATTATCAAACTTTTCTTTGATTTCCGCAATAACTTGAGCTTTTTGCTCTAATATCTTAGCGTTTGCCACTTCCCTACCATCCTTTCCTATGCCATAAATAAAAGTCCCTCATACCAGAGGGACAAAAAAGATTTATCTTTTATTCCTCGGTAAGATTTTTAAACATACGTCCTTACTGTCTACGGCATAATTTTTCTTTGCAAAATATATTATATACTATTATCTATTATTTGTCAAAAGAATTTAAATCAAGTTTAACTCCAGGACCCATAGTAGATGAAATAGATATATTCTTAACATAAGTTCCTTTTACAGTAGAAGGTTTTACTTTCATAATTGCTTCTACGAAAGCTTTTAAGTTTTCTACTAATTTATCATCATCAAAACTAACTTTTCCAACAATTCCATGAACATTTCCAAAACTATCTGTACGGTAATTTACTTTACCTTTTTTAGTTTCTTCAACTGCTTTAGCTACATCATTTGTAACTGTTCCAGTTTTAGGGTTAGGCATTAAACCTTTAGGTCCTAATAATTTACCAATTTTACCAAGCATAGGCATCATATCTGGAGTTGCAATAATTACATCAAAATCAAACCAATTTTCTTTTTCGATTTTAGTAATCATATCAACGTCACCAACATAATCTGCTCCAAGTTCTTTAGCAACTTTTGCTCCTTCACCTTTAGTTAAAACTAAAATCTTTTTGCTTTTTCCTGTTCCATGTGGAAGCACTACTGCTCCTCTTAATTGTTGATCAGCTTTTTTAACATCTAAGTTTAAGTTCATTGCAACTTCTACAGTAGCATCAAATTTTGAATTAGATGTTTCTTTAACTAACTTTACAGCATCTTCAATAGTATAAAGTTTGTTTTTTTCAACTTTTTCCAAGTTAGCTACGTGTCTTTTACTTTTCTTCATAACTTTCCTCCTTATGTGGTTATGCGGACTATTTTATCCTTCCACATAGGTAATTACCTATATGATTAATTATTTTAATTATTCTTCTATCTTAATACCCATATTACGTGCAGTACCTTCGATTATCTTCATTGCTTCTTCTACAGTATATGCATTTAAATCAGGCATTTTAGTTTCAGCTATTTCTCTTAATTTATCTTTAGAAATTGTAGCAACAGTTTCTCCTTTTGAAGCACCTTTCTTAATTCCTAAAGTTTTCTTTAATAAGAATGCAGCTGGTGGAGTTTTTAATACCATATCAAAACTTCTATCATCATAAATAGTAATTTCTACTGGTAATACATCTCCCATTTTATCTCTAGTTGCATCATTGAATTTTGTACAAAATTCTTGTAGATTAATTCCTGCTGGTCCAAGTACAGTTCCTACTGGTGGAGCTGGTGTAGCTTTTCCTGCTGGAATTTGCAATTTAATTTTCTTAGTAATTTCTTTTGCCACGAAAAACACCTCCTATAAATATTTCGTTTTCGCGAGTGGTTCTATTAGCTTTGTCCGCGCCTCCCACTTATATTTTAAAGGCTATATACGCCTCGCGTCATTAATAATACCATACTTTTATATAATTTTCAATTATTTTTTAATTTTTATTTGTTTTTATGTAAAAATGTGTATTACATTCCTTCAACTTGTGATATTTCAACTTCTACCGAAGTTTCTTGACCAAATAAATCAACCATTACAATTAGTTTTTGTTCTTTCATATTAACTTCTGCTATTTTTCCAATCATATCTTTAAATGGTCCATCCATAATTTTAACTTTGTTTCCAACTTGAATATCTTTACTAATATCAATTCTACTCATTCCCATTGCACCAAGAACGCGGTCAACTTCTTGTGGAAGTAATGGGATAGGTTTTGCTCCTTTACCAGATGATCCAATAAATCCTGTTACACCTTGTGTATTTCTAACAATAAACCAAGCTTCATCAGACATAATCATTTCAACAAGTACATAACCTGGAAACATTTTCTTTACTTTTTCTTTTTTTACACCATCTTTATATTCAATTTCTTTTTGTTCTGGAACCACTACTCTAAATATATTAGCTCCTAAATCCATTGAATTAATACGATTTTCTAGTTTTTCTTTTACTTTATATTCGTGACCACTTATTGTATTAACTACGTACCATTCTTTTTTCATTATGCGGCACTCCTTATTAAAGCCACTACTAAATCAATTAAATAAAAGAAAACACCAAAAAATAACATAAAACTAAATGTAGCAACTGAATACTTAACTAAATCTTTTCCATTAGTCCATCTAATCTTTTCAAATTCTTTTTTTACGCCTTTAAAGTATGTCTTAATACTTTTAAATACTTTCTTCATAATACACATCCTTTTTCCTAAAATAAAAACACTATTTCGTGTTCAACATTAATTTATCATAAAACCCTTTTAAAGTCAACAATTTTCTATATGTTTTCACAAATTTTCTATATGTTTTCACAATAATTTATAATAATTTCATAATTTTAAAATTTCACAATAATATATGATTTTAACATTTAAAATATTTATTTTATTTTTGCAAGTTCTTCTAACATTTTTATCTTAATTTTATCAATATCTGTAAAGAATAAATTATTCCCATTTTGTTTTAAAGAAAGAAGATATTTAAAATCGCCTACTATTTCTCTTTCAAGAGCAGTTGATATTTTAATAACTCTACCATCTATCGTATGTTTACTTTGAATATATTTTTCTAAAGTAGGAAAAGCGTTTTGAATTAAAATTACCTGTTTACGACCAGCAATTTTCTTAATTAATATTGATTTACAAGATCCATACTTTTTAATTTTATTTTGAATAATTACATTATATTTTTCTATTTTACTACTCAATGGAATAAACCATAATAATTTATCATCTTTAATTGCTAAATATGACGGTCTAGAATGTCCGCTTTCATGATTAATCATTAATCCTTTATCATTAATTTTTGTAAAAAATTCATCTTTTATATGATACAGATAACCTGTTTGTATTTCCATAACATCATCCCCCACCCAAAGTATAACATATATAAAAAGAAAACTCTATTAAAAAAATAGAATTTTCTAACATTTACGACTAGGATCATTTATTACTCGCACCACCTAGAAGCGATTAACATTTCACGACCAAGATCATTTTTTACTCGCACCACTTGGAAGCGATTAACATTTATATTATCGCACTTTTTTAATGCAATAATAATATACACTATTTTTTACAAAAAGTCAATCTTGTAAAAAAATAATGCATTATTATTATATTCAAAAACAAAATATTTATACATGTTTTTTACTACTATTATTTAACTAAATAATATATTCCTAATATAATTAAAAGACTGCCTCCAAGTATTGTCGAATATTTTCCATATTTTAAATTTAATTTATTACCAAGAAGAAGTCCTAAATATGTAAATGTTGCACTTGCTATTGCAAAGATACTAGTTACTTCTAAATAATTATTATTTATCATATTAAGTCCTATTCCCATTGTAAAACTATCAATACTAACAGAGAAACCAAAAATAATAAAACCAATTAAAGATATTAATATTTTATCTTCTTTTTCTTTAATACTAGATACTATCATTTCTAATCCAATTAATGAGAATATTATACACACTAAAATACTTATATCTATTATAATATATTTTAAAATAGCACTACCTATATTTAGACCAATTAAAGGCATAAAAAAGTGATATATTCCTACAATTACTGATAATAATATTTTATCTTTTTTAGTCATCTGTTGCATCCCATAAGCAAGGGACAAAGAAAAAGCATCCATTGATAAACTAACTGCAATTAATAAAGTAGTAAAAAAAGCACCCATACATATTCACCCTAGTAAATATTATTATGAATACTTTTAATTAATGCTAAAATATTTTATTTATAAGTTCTAATACTCCTAGTTTATATTCTACTTCAGTAGTTTCTTCTGTTTCTAATAAACATAATGACGGAAATAATACACACCAAAAATTATCTCCTTTTGCTTCTCCTATTTCTACTACTAATGATTCATAATATCCTTCTTCATAAGTAATACCTTTGTATTCTTTTTTAGGGAAATAGTTATTGCCATATTTAACTTTAAAATTCATATCATAATTATTTTCATTAAATACACTTGTAATATCTTCTTCTATTTTAGGAATATTATTATTTATCATTGTTCTTGCTTCTTCTATATTATTTACATTAGCAAAATTTTTATATAAATTAGTTTCTAAATATTGTTTTACTTTTGTTTTCATTTCTTGATCTAATAAATTATTACTATTAGGGATAACTCTAAGTCTTATTGCCGTATTAGGTATTACTATTTCTTCTGCTTTTACATTATTATATACTACATATATAGTTACTATTGTTAATATTATTAATATTAGTTTTCTCACACTAATCACCCTTTCAATATCATATTGAGGGTAATATCTTTTTTTTATACATAAATACATAAAAAATAGAATATTTCTATTCTACTTACTTTTTATAAATACAAATCTATCTTTATCTGAATAATCTTTTTCTATCCATACATCTATATTTTTTAAATATTTTTGTGCTAACTCTTTTATAGCATCACCTTGTGTATAACCTATTTCAAAAGCAATTAAGAATTTATCATTCAAATAATTTTTGCATTCTTTTAATATCTTATCGTAAAAATATAAGCCATTATCACTTGCATATAAAGCTGTATGTGGTTCGTTATTTTTAACAATTTCCATTATTTCTTCATCATATGCAATATAAGGTGGATTACTAATTATTACATCATATTTTTTATTAATATTACTAAATATATCACTTTTAAAAATATTTATTTCCACAGAGTTGTGGATACAGTTATCTTTAGCAACTTTAATTGCACCTTCTGATATATCAACAGCATCTACTTTTGAACAAGTATTTTTAGCAATTGTTATAGCAATACATCCAGAACCTGTTCCTATATCTAAAACACTCACCTGTTCATTAAATGTGCTTTTAATATATTTAATTGTCTTTTCTACTAGTAATTCAGTTTCAAATCTAGGAATTAGCACGTCCTTATCTACATATATAATATTTCCGTAAAAGTCAACATTACCAATTACATATTGGATTGGTTCTCCATTTATAAGTTTGTCCACATAGCTGTTTAAAACTTCTATTCCTAAATTATTTTTTTCCACATACCTGTGGATATAGTCAAAATCTGCAAGAGGAATATTGTTATCTTCTACTCTTTTTTTAATTTTCAAGAGTTCCTTCAAGTTCTCTTCTTTGGTTTTCGTTGATAAGTTCATCAATAACCACTCCAAGTTCTCCATCCATAATACGGTCTAAATTCATTGAAGTAAATCCAATACGATGGTCAGTTAATCTATTTTGTGGATAGTTATATGTTCTTATTTTCTCACTTCTATCCCCAGTTCCTATTTTATTTTTTCTCTCAGCATGATTTGCTTCTTCTTGTTCACGAAGTTTTAAATCATATAGTCTTGTTTTTAATATTTTAAATGCTTTTTCTTTATTTTTAATTTGGCTTCTTTCTGTTTGTGAATATACAATAATACCAGTAGGTATATGGGTAAGTCTAACAGCACTATCAGTTGTATTTACTCCTTGGCCACCACATCCACTACTTCTAGTTATATCTATTCTTACTTCACTTTCATCTAGTTCATAATCAAATTCTTCTGCTTCAGGCATTACTAATACGGTTGCAGTTGAAGTATGTACTCTACCTTGTGATTCAGTTGCAGGCACTCTTTGTACTCTATGAGCTCCACTTTCGTATTTTAGTTTAGAATAAGCTCCTTCTCCTTTTACCATAAATTCTATTTGCGAATAACCTCCTGCCGTTCCTTCTTCGGCATTAAGTACTTCTATTTTCCATCCCAGACCATTTGCATACTTCCCGTACATATCAAATAAATCGCCCGCAAAAATATTGGCTTCATCTCCTCCAGCAGCTCCTCTAATTTCTACGATAACATTTTTCTCATCATTAGGGTCATGTGGTAATAATAATATTTCTAATTCTTTTTCAATTTGTATTTTTCTTTCTTCTAAATTAGACAATTCTTCTTTTGCAAACTCAGCCATATCTTTATCTTTAAGCATTTCTTTAGCAGCCTCTATATCTTCAAGAACTTGTTTATATTCTTCATATATATTTACTGTTTTTTCCAATCTTGTTTGTTCTTTAGATAATTCAGTCATCTTTCTTATATCAGATACTATTTCTGGACTACTAAGTTCTTCTTTTATTTCGTTATATCTTTTTAATATTGCTTCTAATCTATTAATCATATTATCAGCCCTTTCCTTAAGTATTATAGCACAAGTAAATATTTATTAGCAACTTCTGTTAATTTTATTAATGTAAATTGATACTTAATATAAGTCTTTTACTATCAATTCATATGTTTGATAGACAAACGGTATAAAATTATTGTGTATTAAACAAAGTTCTGTCGTTAATTTAACTACGTCTTCTAATATTGTTGTATTTTTAAGTTTAGCTGAAAGTATTTTTGATTTTTGTAAATCTTCTAAACTTGCAGAATCTGTCCAACATAAATTAATACACTCTTTTTTAGCATATTCAATTTTTTCTTTTTCATTTAAAAGAATACCATTGACAGTAAAATGTCTATTTTCACATTCTAGCAAATCCAAAGAAGTAAATTCTCTACCAGATATACTACATTTCATTTCAAAGTCTTCACACCATATTTGATAAATTAGACCTGAAATAATAAAAGCATTTTCTCTATTAATGTGATCTAGTAATGATAAAATTAAAGGATTAAAATTAACTTTTTTATCACTAATTAAAAGTTCAAATAAAGAAATTGTCTCTTCTTCAAAATCTTCTTTATTATTAATTATTTCGTTATAAGATTTTATTAACAGCTCTTTTTCTTTAGAACTGCTTTCATATATCTCATTATAATAATATTTAAATAGTATTATTAAAAGAAGTATTATGGTTCTGTCATAATCTATATAATAAAATTCACCAGTATCATATTGTTCTTCATTTATTTTAGATATAACTTCATTTATTAATTTTGATATAAATTCAATTGTATTATATTCTTTAGGATACTTATCAATAAGTAAAAGTAATGTATCTAGCTTTCCCTTATTAATAGCATGAATTAATTTATTTTCCAATTTAAATCCCTCCTTGCTAATAATTTATTTTATTATATACCAAAATAAACAAAAACCTATAAAGTATTTCTATTTATACTTCTATAGGCTAATTTTTATACATTAAAGAAATTATCTATACCAATAACACCATCATAGTAATTATTCATAATTTCAATACATAATTTTATTTTTTCTTTATCAATAATTTTTTCATTATTGTATTTATTAACTATTTGATTAAACAAGCTATCATAATAGAATGTTAATGATCCGTATTTAGAATAAACTAATACATTTACCAATTCTTTTACTTTTTCCTTTATATCTTCTTCTAAGTTTGAAATCAAATAATCATTTATGTTAACCTTATTTCCATCAACATCTATTTCATTATTAAGAATAGTTGCCAATTTCTTTTGTATTGGTAAACTATCATTTTTAATATCTTCCATTAAATATTTTTCATATTGTAATGTTTTTTCAACTGTATATTTAGAAATTTCTTTTTGCTTGTCCGTAATATCTTTAGGAATTAAAGTTCCTGTAACAAAGTCTTTTTCTTCCGTCTTATTAACCTCAATTATGCTAAAATCTTTTGTATCAATTAACATCCAATGGCTTGGTTTAATTTGTTCATTAATATCCCATACATTATCATTTGGCATTGTAAACATTATTCCAATATACAAATTATTGTTTTCAACTCTTAGCATCGGATATAATGGTGCATACTCTTTTATCCCATACTTTGCCTTTTCTTCATTTGCAATATTTAAATACTTATCTAAATTTAAATTAGTCATTATATCTCTCCTTTATCTTTTTTCTAGCATTATACAAATAATATTTTATATTTGACTGACTAGTATTTATTTTTTGACTTATTTCTTTTACTGAAAGATCATCACAATAATGCATTATAAATACTATTATTTCTTTTTCTGATAAATTAAACTTATCAATTTCATCTATTATTTCCCTATAAATTACTTTATCTAACATATCATCTTGATAACCAACATCATAATTTGTATCCATAGAAACATTATTCTTTTCTTTAATATATTTTTTTGCTTTGGTGCACCAACAATTGTAAGCAATTTTCCATATTAAATTATCTAATTTATCAATTTGAATATTTTTACCAAGATATTCAAATATAGATACAAATATATTATTAGTTAAATCTTCAGCATCTTCTTTATTCCTTGTTTTCTTAATTGCCCAATAATATATTTTATAATAGTATTCATCATATATCTTGTCCATTGTTATCACCTTTCAATAATATAGTATAAATAAAAAGATATTGGTTAGATAAAATATTACTTACTTTTAGGTTTTGATTCATAATAAGTTAAGCAATCGTTTACAGTTTTTTCATAATTATTTAATAAATTACTAGCATCTTTTTCTGTTATATCACCTTTTTTAACAGAGTCTTCAACTCGTTTCTTATAAAAATTAGTAAAAATTTCTATGCTTTCTGTTATAAAGTCATAATTAATTTGTGATTTAAACATTTCTTTATCAAATGTTGTGCAAAATTGTTCCCATGTTATCTTATCTTTCATATATCCATCAAATAATTCTTGAACATGAAATGATGATTCGTAATAACCATATAATAAGTCATTAATAGGTTTCCCGTCTTTTTTTGCATATAATCCTTCTTGATTCTGAAAAGCTTTTACTAAGTCCTGGTAAGTACAACAAGGATTTTGAAATGAATGCATTATTAATTTAACTAAAGGTGTATATTTAACATACAAAGGATTAAACATTTCTTTTGTTCCTTCAGGCATAGTTTCCATTGCTAAAAGTGATTCTGAAAAAGATGTAAATAAATTGTCAGGTAGTATGCTCAAATAATTAATATTTTCTTCGTATTTTAATCCATTTGCTTGAGCAAATGCTTTCATTTTTTCAATGGCATTTATGTCTATTTCCGTATACGATAAATAAGCCTTAAACGCTAAAAAATTAGTAAACTCATTTATAATTTCACAAAAAGCATGACCATAATCTCTAGTAAATGATTCATTTATAATTAATCCGCCCATATCCATAAGTAAACCACCATTAGTACTTCCCTTTCCCTCTTCTAAATTAATGGTTGTTTTCTTTACTACCATATGACCGAATTCATGCAAAACAGATTTAGTAATCCTACCTATTGGTTCTTTATATTCTCTATATTTTAAATGGTAATTTAATGGATATATCATTCCTTCTTTATCTAATGGAACCCTTACTATTTTGGTTTCTACTATCCCACCATAGCATATATTATCTTTATAATAGTCTTCTTCTCCAAGATCTTCAACACTAACCAAATTGTTTTTTATTAATTCCAAATAATATTGCTGCTTTTCTTTTGATAAAATTAAACAATTTGCCAAAATACATTCTCTTACTGTATTTTTTTGGGCTTTATTTAAATTTGCAAATTGTGGTAATGACAAAATTTCTATTATTTGTTTACTTAACGAATCCATAAGTTACTCCTTTTTTAGTTATCATTTTTTTTAATAATTTCTGATTCATATAATTTTTTATATTCTTCACAATTTTTTAATAATTCTTTATGTGTTCCTTCAGCTTCTATTTGTCCATCTTCTACATAGAGTATCCGATCAGCATTTATTATTGTAGAAAGTCTATGAGCAATTATTAATATAGTATACTCATTCTTCATATTATTTATAGCCTCTTGTATTTTTCTTTGGGTCTCATTATCTAATGCAGAAGTAGCTTCATCAAATAAAATTATTTCTGTTTTTTGAACTAATGCTCTTGCTATTGCCAACCTTTGTTTTTGTCCTCCTGATAAATTTATACCACCTTCACCAATAATCGTATCATACCCATTGGGTAAATTATTTATGAAGTCTTCTAAACATGCAATTTTACAAGCTTCTTTCATTGCTTTTTCTGTTAAATCTGACTTTACTAATTTTAAATTATCTCTTATACTCATATTAAATATATAAGGATTTTGACTAATAATTGTAATATTTCCTCTTATTGAGTCTTTATCTAATTCATTAATATTTACACCATCAATTGTAATAGTACCAGAATTAACATCATACATTTTACATAATAAATTAAAGATTGTCGTTTTCCCCGCTCCGCTTTTTCCAACAAAAGCAACAGTTTCATTTGCATTAACCTTAAAACTTAAATCTTTTAATACATATTTTTTATCATATTTGAATGTTACATTTTTAAATTCAAAATCTCCATTAACTTTGGCTAAATGTTTATTCCCAAATTTTTCTTTTGAAAATTCTTTATCATCTATGATCGCACTTATTCTTTCACTAGATAAATTAAAATCCTTAGTGTATTCTAACAAACTACCAACCGAATAAATTAATCCAGATACTCTACCAAAATAATTATATAAAACCAGTGCCGTAGTAGGTATCAAATAATTATCTTTCATTAACATAATCAACAAAACTATTAACAAAAATGAAAATATACCATCAAATTCATCTATTATTAAAAAATAATTCCAAGATACTTTCTTCATCTTCATCTGTTTATAATTAGCATCATCTATTCTATTGGATAATTCTTTTATAAAATCGTTCTCACTATTTAGCATTTTTATGTCTCTTGCTCCACGTACTAGTTCTCCTATAAATCCAGATACTTTTTCTTTTGCTTTTCTTACCTCTTTATCGCATTCATTTTTTTTAGACGTCCTTATTCTTTCTAAAACATAAAGGATAATTAACGTACAAATAACATATAAAAAGACTAATTTGTTTACAATAAACATTGCTATTAATATTCCTATATATGTAATTATTCGAGTCAAAATTTCTAAAAGCGAATTAAATACACCCGATATATTAGAAGTATCTCCGGTAAGTCTTTGAATAAATACGCCACTTCCATTTTTATCTAAACATGCATTTTCTAATTTTAAGACATTCATTCCTAGATTAACTTCCAATTGGGATAAAACATTTCTATGTATATTTATAGTAATTATTCTAACAAAATAACTTAAACAACTATAAATACTATCTAATATTAAAATAATTATTGCTATTAACAGAATTCTAAAGTATTCATTAGTAGTTAAAGAGACCACAACTCTAGCACTTAATATAGGGAAAATAACACTAATAATAATTTGAATAATATTAATAATTGTAAGTATTATTAACTTGCCTTTTTGGTTTTGAGCATAGTTCCATACAAATTTTAAATTTTTAAATAACTCTTTCATAGTTTTTACTCCATACAAAAATAAACTAATTATCAATTGATTTTTTTATTTTTAATAATATACTATTTATTTCTCCTACTAATTTATTTGCATTAATTCGATCATTTTTACCATTATGGTACATAAAATCGTTCCATTCTTCTAAGAATATATCTATATTATTTTTATTTATTTTATCTTTTATTATTTGTTTAGCTGTTTTTTCATACCCCATAACTGAAACAGCTGCTAACGTTTTAGGAAACGCATCGTCTGGTATTGTTGTCTTTTTATATAGTTCTATTGCTATATCATCATTAACTTTTCTAGGATTAGTTAATATAATTTTATTACTTCTAAATACTCCATGTGGTGTTGCTGATTCTATCACATCTACTACTTCGGCATCTTTAGGAATTATTACATCATAGATCGTATCTCCTCGATGAATCCATCTTATTATTTTTTCTGGAGTACTAAAATTATATCCCCCGAAATCTCTAGGATTATCTGCTTTAGGATTCCAATTAGTAGCAATATTAACTTCATTTATTTTATATTTAAAACTACTACTAGCACCCGACTTATCATTGAACATAACTTTTACATATTTCATAAAAAACTCCTTTATTGTCAAACTATACTTTCAAAGATATATAATAATATATTACATTATTCTCTTTGGTTTTTGTTCCACTTCTTCGGCATCTAATTCATCGCAAAACAACGATTGTTCTAAATTTTCTTTAGTCATTTCACTCAAATTCATACTTTCTAAAATTTCACTAAACTTGCCACTATTTAATTCACTAATTACTTCATCACCGACTTGTTCTAGTTGCTTATCAAAATTTGCCTTTTCTGCTTCTGACATTTCATAATAGCCATATTTTGCTCTAAGTATTCTTTGTGCTTTTTCTAAATCTTCATCTATTACTTCTTTTTTCCCTTTAGGTGCCTTCTTTTTCAAACGTGCATATTCTTTATAAATAACATTACGTAATTCACCTTTTTTCTTTAAATCAATTACACCGTCAAACCATAGTTGTTCTAACTTTTGATACATTTTTCCTTCTTCTTGGATCAATGTACTTATATCTTTTTTTACTAAATATGGAATACCATTATATCTTCTTGGATCAACTGCATAATAACTATCACCGATATCTGTATTTAATAATCTTTTTAATTCTGTTAATGAGTCTTGTTGTCTTTTTTCTTCTTGTTTTTGTTCTATTTTTTTATTTGCATACAAATCATATATATTATCTATTGTGGCAATACTAATTAAATCTCTATTTATCTTTCCCGATGCAACTGCATATCCATCACCATTACCATCATGCGTAAGAATTGGTATAGCTAAATTAGTTATTGTATAAGAAATTTGTTTATTTAACATTTCATTTATGCTTTTATTATTTGGATACTTATCTATAAAATATTTTTTAAAATCATCAAAGAGTTTAATACTATCAGGAGATGCTTTTTTTAAACTTTCTTCTACTATTTGATATTTTGTTTTAAGCTCATTATCATCTCTTAATAGGCTATATATTTTAGATCTTAAACTTAAAAAACATGTATATAGAGTTGAAATATAATCAGGAACATTATTATAATCTTCACCTTTAAAAACTGCAATACAAGATTTATGTTGACCATAATAAAAATTTAGTAATTTATTAACATTTTCATTTATTATACTCTTATCACTTTCAGACAAAGTCGAAAGTGAAAGTCTTTTTTCTAAACATTTTCTATAATATTGTTCTAAAGTCTCATCATCTTCATGTTTTATATCTATAGTTAACATCATTCCTAATTTTTCGGGAGACTTAGATGCATATTGAAAAGAATGTTCTCCTAATTCTGTATAAAATAAATTACCAGACTTAAACGGTGTTTGTCCTGTCAATTTCATTAATGATAAAAATTCTTCATTGAATAACTCATGATTAATATCTAACCCATAATTATTAACATTATTATACAATGCCCCATTAAATGAATGAGTATAAAACCTATTATTATTATATATTAATGCAATATGTTTTTCTATTTCTAAAATTTTATTTGTTGTTAAATTTTTATTATCATACCCTAGTTTTTCTAAAGTTAAAGGAATAACATTTTGTACATAATATTCTGAAACTCTAAATTCTTTTCTATTTGCACTAATGTATTCATAATAACTTTCCATTATTTTAATAGCACTTTCTTTAGATAAATCTCCACTTGATGTAATATAAGACATCAATATTTTACCAATATTTCTATAAAACAATAATGCTAAATTTCTATCATTGCATTTTTTTATTATGTTAATATATGTATTAGAACTAAAAGTTGATTCTATATATTTAGTAATATCTTCTTTAGTAAGAATGGGTATTCTTAAATTATCTATTACTTTTTCCAATTAAATCACCACTTTATTTATTTTATTCAGCAATCCATAAACAATATAATTTTTCTGTTATTATTATATCCTCAGGATTAAAAGTATTTATAATATTAGATGCAGCTTCTTTATAAGCAGCTTTTCTATAAAGCATTCCATCATTATCTAAATTACTATTTGATACATATGTAGTAGTAAAAGGTTTAAAATCTACTTTCATGCACCCTACTAATCGTGTTTCTGCTGCTTCTGCGATTGCGTTTGCTTGTTCTAAAGCATCTTTATAAGCAAGAGAAAGAACATTCTTTCTACACTCTTTTTTATTTTTTAAATCAAAGTTTATTATGCATTTAGGGCTTTCATAAAATTTAGATATAGCTTCCATTATTAATGCTATTTTTTCTTTATCATAATCAAATATAAGTTTGCTTCTTTGCTCAAATAAATATCCATCCAATTCATACCTTTTAGTTATTTCATTATACTTTGTATTTTCTCTTATAACAAAACTACTTGTTTTTAAATCTTCTTTTGTAAATTTATTAGGCTCTAATACATCACTTATAAAGTTTGCTACTATTTCTGTTCCTTCTTTTAAGACTTGATTATAATTATCATTTTTATAGTTAAAAGTTAAATTTAATATCACTTCATCAGGAGTTATTTTCTTAGTACCTACACCTTCCACTATTATTTCCATATTATTATCACTTTCCTTTCTTCTAAATTAAAGTAAACCTAAACATATTACTACAATGGATGCTATTAACAAAGTTAATAATTCATAAGGTAAGTATTTTTTATATTTGTTATATAGTTCTACAATATCTTCTCTATTTTTTAAATTATTAGTATTATTTCCAATTAATATTTCACTTGTTTCTAAATATTTATCAATATCATCTTTATAAACAGGTCCATCTTTATATCCTACATATTTTTTTTCTGGAACAATATTTCTATATAAAGAATCTATTTTGCTTGATCCAATAACACCCCCTAATAATAAAGTTAAAAACATAACACATATTGGATATAACACGTAACTATCTACCAAAACTTTTCTTACAGTAGGAACAAGTAAAAGTAAACTTACTATAATAATGCTAGGCATAAAACCAATAGCACTATTTACTATCAAAGATATTTTACTTTTATCTTTAATAACTTTATCATATTTAACTTGTGAATTTAGTATTTTATTTTTTATTAGTTCATATACTTCATTCATCTTATCATCTTCACTACTAATACTTGCCTCAATGTCCATCTTTTCTTCTCTAATCCACACATGAATTCTTTGACTTCGATATCCATCATTTGATGTATTATTAGGATTCTTTACTTCATAACTTAATACATAGTAGACATCTATACTTTTAATTTCTTCTAATCTTGAATTAAAAATACTAATAAAATTATTAAAATTATCAAAATCTATTTGAGTATCATCATAAAAATCAACTAAAAATTTTAGTTTACTACCACTATCATTAAACGTCCATACCTTATAACTATAATCTAGTGATTGATTTCTTAATTGTTCACTTTTAAATATTTTTAAATATTTATTTAATTCTTCATTCATTTTGCAAAATATTTCATATAAATCTTCTGATTTAATAATTTTATTGGCAACTTTTATTGTATCATTATACATTCTATCACCCCTTATTTGGTACAAAAAATAGTATTTACAGTAGGGAACCTTTTTAATATGCTGATAAGATCATTTTCTATTTTTTGCATGTTTTCTTCATTGTGATTAGCTTTTCTTGTTAAATTTATTAAATATGGTTCAAAGAAGATAATAAAAGTATTATTGTATTCAACCATCTGATTGTTATCTCCTCTTTTATAAGACATATCTAAAGTAATCTTTAACTTCTTTACATTATTTACTAATCCTTTATTAACAGCTTCTTTAAAAGTGTCATAACTATTTAAAGTAGTGCTTTTATAATTACCATCTGATATATATACTTCAAAATTAGTAGTATAATGCTTTTTAAAGTCATAATGTTGAAATTCATATTTTATTTGTTTATTTCTATCTTCATCACTTTGGCATAAATTTAAAAGATTATTATACATTTTATAACAATAATTAACTAAATAATCTATCCCTTCAATCGTAGGAACTATATTAGAAAAATCATATTCATTATTTATTATAGTTTCTTTATAATCATCAAATTCATATTCAGTATTCACATCGTTCACTCTCCTTACTTATATTTTATCATATTTTTAAATTTATTTATATAAGTTTAATATTATCTTGACACTTAACAAACAAATGTATTATTATTTAAGTGGTGATGGTTATGAAAGAAAGAATAATAATGCATATTGATGTTAATAATGCTTTCCTTTCGTGGACCGCTACTGAAATGGTAAAAAATGGGTGTAAGAAAGATATTAGAAATAGATATGCTGTTATTGGAGGAGATGCTTCTAAAAGAAAAGGCATTGTTCTTGCTAAGAGTAATCCTTGTAAAAGTAAAGGTGTCATAACGGGAGAAACTTTATATAATGCAAGACGTAAATGTCCTTATCTTGAAGTATATGCACCAGACTATAAAATATATCGTAAATATTCTGATGCTATGTTTAACTATTTATCTACTTATACTAATGTTATTGAAAGATACTCAATTGATGAATGTTTCTTAGATTACAGTGATTTAACAACATTATTTGGAGACCCCATCAAATGCGCATATAAAATAAAAGAAGATATAAAAAACAAATTAGGTTTTACTGTAAATGTTGGAATTGGTAATAATAAACTATGTGCTAAAATGGCTTCCGATTTTTCAAAACCTGATAAAGTACATACCCTATTTAATAATGAAATAGAAACAAAGATGTGGCCACTTGATGTATCTGACTTATTTATGATTGGTAAAAAATCTTCTGTTAAACTAAAAGAACTACATATTAATACTATTTATGATTTAGCCCATACTGATAAAAAATTACTTGAAAGAATATTTAAGAAAATGGGAACAATGATGTGGGAGTACGCTAATGGAATTGATAATTCAGAAGTAGATTACATATATGAGAATCCTAAAAGTATATCTTCTTCTTCTGTTTTACCATACAATTACACTGATATAAATGAAATACTTAAAGTTATTAAAGAACTTACTATTGATACAGGGCATCGCCTTAGAAAAAGTAAAATGTATGCAAATACGGTTACTGTCTGGGTGAAATATAGTAATTTTGAAAAAGTAAGTAAACAACAAAAACTAGAAAATTCTATTAGTAGTGACGAAGATATTTATAAGATAGCTACCCTACTTTTTAATAGTATATGGACAGAAGAATCAATAAGGGGTCTTTGTGTGGGAGTTGCAGACTTATCAACTACAAAAAGAGTTCAACTATCAATATTTAGTAAAAACAATGATGAAAATGAAGATAAATTACAAGAAGCTATAGATAGTATTCGTGAAAAATATGGAAGTAATTTAATTACTTATGCCAATATTAAAGATAAAAATATAAATAGAGATAATAACTTAAGAAAACATTAAAAAATATGATATAATTTTAAAGAAAGACAATTATATCTTTTTTAGTTAGGAGAAATAATAATGAACAATGAAATAATAAAAGAGATTGCAAACAATTTAAATATTAAAGATAATCAAGTAGAAAGTGTTTTAAAATTACTTGAAGACGGAAATACTATTCCCTTTATAGCTAGATATCGTAAAGAAGCAACAGGGAATTTAGATGAAGAAGTAATTAGAAATATTAACGAAGTATATGAGTACGGGGTCTCTTTACTTAAAAGAAAAGAAGATGTCATAAGACTTATTGATGAAAAAGGTATGCTAACAGATGAAATAAGAGACAATATTATGAAGTGTACTAAGTTAGTAGAAGTAGAAGATATTTATAGGCCATATAAAGAAAAAAAGAAAACGAAAGCAACAGAAGCTATTAAAAATGGATTAGAACCACTTGCTAAAATTATAATGAGTTTTCCAAACAATATTAATATTGAAGAAAAGGCTAAGGAATTCTTAAATGAAAATGTTAAAAGTATAGAAGATGCTATAATAGGAGCCCAATATATTATTGCTGAATGGATTAGTGATAATGCTAGTTATCGTAAATGGCTTAGAAATAATATGCATAATCATGGAAGTATTGTAACTAAGATTAAGAAGAATGCTATAGATGAGACTAAGGTATACGAAATGTACTATGATTACAGTGAAAAAGTTAAATATATAAAACCACATAGAATACTTGCAATTAATCGTGGGGAGAAAGAAAATATCATATCTGTAGGAACCCAAGTCGATACTGATTACATTCTTAATTACTTAAATAGTAAAATTATAAAGAATAGTAATTCTCCAGTATCTAAGATAGTAGAAGATGCCATTAAAGATAGTTATAAAAGATTAATATTTCCTAGTGTTGAACGTGAAGTTAGAGCGGAACTTAAAGAAGTAGCAGAAGAACAAGCTATTGATATTTTTGGTAAAAACTTAGAAAAACTTTTATTAACTCCACCAATGAAAGAAAAAACAGTCTTAGGATTGGATCCAGCATATAGAACAGGATGTAAATTAGCAGTTATAAGTGGTACTTCTAAAGTATTAGAAATATGTGTAATTTATCCACACGAGCCAAAGAACCAGTGGGATGAAGCAAAAAACAAGATAAAAGAATTAATAAAAAAATATGATATAGATATAATTGCTATTGGTAATGGTACTGCTTCTAGAGAAAGTGAAAAATTAGTCGCAGAAACAATTAATGAGTATAAAGATAAAAAGGTTGAATATATTATTGTAAGTGAAGCTGGTGCTAGTGTTTATTCAGCATCTAAACTTGCTATATCAGAGTTTCCTGATTTACATGTTGAAGAAAGAAGTGCTATTAGTATTGCTAGAAGATTACAAGATCCATTAAGTGAACTTGTTAAAATTGATTCTAAAAGTATTGGTGTAGGACAATATCAACACGATGTAAATGAAAAGAAACTAGATGAAACATTAGACTTTGTAGTATCTAAAGCTGTAAATAATGTTGGTGTTAATATTAATACTGCTAGTCCATCTATTTTAAAATATATTTCTGGGCTTACTAAAAGTGCCATTGATAAAATTATTAATTATAGAGAAAATATTGGAAAATTTACTTCTAGAGATGAACTAAAAAAAGCTAAAGTATTAGGACCTAAAGCTTATGAACAATCAATTGGATTTATGAGAATAATTGATGGAGATAATGTATTAGATACTACTTCGATTCACCCAGAAAGTTATGATATTACATTAAAATTATTAAAAGATATTGAACTTAGTACCAAAGATATTGGTAGTGATAAATTAATAAAAGAATTAGATAAAGTTAATATTGAAAAATATAGTAAAGATAATAATGTTGACATTTATACATTAGAAGATATTATTAAATGTTTAAAACAACCTAATAGAGACTTTAGAGATGATCAACCTAAACCTTTATTAAAAAGTGATATATTAAAATTAGAGAACTTAAAAGTTGGTATGCAACTTGAAGGCACTGTTAGAAATGTAGTTGACTTTGGAGTATTTATTGATATTGGAATTAAAAATGATGGACTTGTACATATATCTAAACTAACAGATAAATATATTAAACATCCATTAGAAGTGGTTAATGTTGGTGATATTGTTACTTGTTATGTCGATGAAATATTCCCTGAAAAAGGTAAAGTTGCATTAACTTTAATAAATCCTAATAAAAATTTATAAAAATATTAAAAAAGGGTTGACAGATAGGTAAATTTATAATACAATTAACTTGCCTATCGATTTTGCGGGTGTAGTTTAATGGTAGAACTTCAGCCTTCCAAGCTGACCACGTGGGTTCGATTCCCATCACCCGCTCCATTTGAATACAACTTACGGACTATAATGGTTCGTAAGTTTTTATTTTATATAAATATTAAACTTTAATGTTCTCTTTCTAGAAAGGAGGACATTTTTTATGCTTGAATTTAAAGTTATAGAAGAATTTAAATCTAATCCCAAAATAATAGAACTTATTAAAAACTACACTTACAAAATTAAAAAAGGAAAAATTAAAGTTCTTCTACATACTAATTTACAGGTTATAGAACCAACTGAATATTTAATTACACACCCCATTATTCTTACTATACTTGAATACAAAGTAAATGAAATCAGTAATAAACCATTTTACATTAAAGAACATAAAACAAAATATAACTTAAAAGAATTAGAAAATATTATAAAAAAATACAAATATTAACTTTTTTTCGAAAACACACTTCGTAAAAGTGCCTTTTAGTGAGGAAACATATGAGAGGATTAATTTTTTTTGAAATTCTGTCTGCTTTTTTAAGTTTTAGTTAGGAAACATATGAGAAGATTAATTTTTTTAAAATTTGGG
>CALVPR010000008.1 GCA_944351765.1 uncultured Bacilli bacterium | reverse complement strand
TAATTTTCTGTTGTTTCAATCTTACTATGTCCTAATACTGTTGATATGTCTTTTATTTCTATTCCACTTCTTAACACCTTAGTTGCAAAACTTCCTCTTAAATCATAAAACCTGCATTTTATTCCTAGTTCGTGATGAATAATTCTAGGATATTTAGCAATATCTTTTCCAGAATACGTCCCATCTTTTCTCGTAAATACTATTTTTACTCTATTATGTTTAGAAGTATTTTCTACAACCTTATATTCTATTAACTTACCATACTTATTTCTTACTTCTTCTAATACATATTGTTTATACTTCTTTCCATACTCTTTCCTATATTTATTTTGTAATTTTTTATAATTACACAGTACTAAATACAGAGTGTCACAAATATAAACTTCTCTACAACTTCCAACTGTTTTAGTTGTACCTAAATACCATCTACCTTTTTTCTCGTTATCTTTGGCATATACAGTTTTATTTATTTTTATAATTCTATTTTCTAAATCAATATCATTCCAGGTTAACGCAAATACCTCTCCTGTTCTCATTCCTGTATAACAAGCGGTAAGAAATGCACATATAAACACTTTATTATCTTTAAATCTATTCAAGATAATTTTTATTTCTTCATTAGTATAAATGTGACCTATATCGTTTTTTTTAATTCAAATGATAATACTCTAGGTATTTGTAAGTCACCCGCTGGATTATTTTTAATAAATCCAAAATAATAAGTTGCATCTCTAAAAGAACTTTTAATTACTTTTTGATAATTTCTAAGTGCTTCCTTTGTACTAGTTTTTTGATATAGTTTTAGCAATGTTTGATTTAACAAATAAGGCGTTATTGTATTTAATTTATACATACCTATTTCTTGCTTTATTGCCCCAAATGTTTCTTTATATCTTTTGGCTGTTGAATACTTGTAATTAATCTCAAAATATTCTTTCATCCAATAATCTAAATATTCAGAATATAACATTTCACATTCATTTACTTTTTCTCCATTTATAAATTCATCATAGGCTTTTTGTCCTGCTAAATATGCTTCGTTTTTAGTTTTAAAACCTGATTTAGTAATTTGTTTTCTTTTTCCATTTACTTTTCCTGCTTCAAAACAATACTGATATACATTTCCTCTTTTCCTAATATTGATCATCTTATCATCTTCCTTTCTCTTTGATCATTATTATTTTATACGAAAAAACAGTAGCACCTTAAATCTACTGTTTTAACCTTATATTAATTTTGATAATATTTCATTTTTTTCTAATACATCTTTTGGTACTAAGTTCCCATTTTCTATTTTTATAAATTCCATTATCTGTACATTTTGTTCAACATATTTTCCTACAAATATGTATGCTAAACTACATTTTGAGATACTATTTTCTTTTAAAAACAAATTATAACTATCATCAACAGATGAGAAGTATAAATTCTTTTCCACAGGATTCATCTTTTTTATTCATTATTTAAAATTTTACCGGAACTTAAACGTAAATGAGCTTTTTAATAATTTTTAATTTACTATTGATAATTAAATATTTGCACTTAAAATACCAATTAAATTTAATATCTATACTAGTATAAAACAAAATTCAACATCTTAAAAATAAAGCTATATTTACAACTTTTCAATATTCTATATTTTTAACTTAGTATTTTATGCATGAATATTTATATTTGGTGTATAATATTTTTGAAAGGAAAGTGAATATGAAAAGGTTTTTAATTTTATTTTTGGTATTATTTTTATTAAGTGGGTGTAATGAAAAAGAAGTAGTTAAAGATGTTCAAGAAGATACATTGAATTATGCTTTTGTTATTGGTAAAAATGATGAGTTTCTTTTAATTCAAGATAATAAAGGAATTATATATGAAAAAAATATATCTGGTTTAAATCCTGGTGATATGATAAAATCTTATGATGATATTAGTAATTTAAATGATTATGAAATTATTTCTGATGATGATTTTCCGTTAGCTTTTAATGATAATGGGATTTTTAAAGATTATTATAATATTTCTTATCAAAAAGTAAAAAATATGAGTTTGGATGAGAAAATTGGACAAATTTTACTTGTTAGATATCCATCCGAAAATCAGACCGATGTTTTAGAAAAATATCAATTTGGTGGTTATGTGTTTTATGCGAAAGATTTTAATGATAAAACTAAAGATGAAGTTATTAAAATGATTAATGATAATCAAAATGTGGCTAAAACGCCTATTTTAACTGCAGTAGATGAAGAAGGTGGTAAGGTTAATAGAATTAGTACTAATTCTAACTTAGCTAATGAACCTTTTAAATCCCCTAGGGAACTTTATTTATCTGGTGGTTTTGATTTAATCAAGGAAGATACTATTAAAAAAAGTAAATTACTTTATGAACTTGGTATTAATTTGAATTTAGCGCCTGTTGCTGATGTATCTACTAACCCTAATGACTATATGTATTCAAGAACACTTGGTGAAAACACTGATAAGACTAGCGAATATGTTAAAACGGTTATTAAATCTAGTAATGGTTTGGGTGTTACTTATACTTTGAAACATTTTCCTGGTTATGGTAATAATACTGATACTCACCAAGGAACTTCTTTGGATAATAGAAGTTATGATGATATTTTAAATAATGATTTACCTCCTTTTAAAGTTGGTATTGATGAAGGGGCTTTATCTATTTTAGTTAGTCATAATATAGTGAGTAGTATAGATTCTGATTTACCTTCTTCTTTATCTTATAAGGTTCATAATTTGCTTAGGGATAATCTTAATTTTACGGGCATAGTTATAACTGATGATTTGGATATGGGGGCAATCGGTGATGTTAAATCATCTACTGTTAAAGCTGTTTTAAGTGGGAATGATTTAATTATTACTACTGATTATGAAAGCAGTATAAATGCAATTAAAGAAGCTATTAATAATGGTGAAATTTCTGATAAATTAATTGATAAGACTGCTACTAGAGTAATCGCTTTTAAATATTATAAAGGCATGATAAAAGGATAATTTTTGAGTTATCCTTTTAAATTTCACCAATATATTCTAATAATTTTAAGAACATTCTGATAAATTTCTTATCTAAACCTAACTTGCCTAATTTTCTTATAGCAATTCTTTTTTTCTTAATTGGTTCTTCTCCAAATAATATTTCGTCTATTTTTTCTTTCATCTTTAATTCATTACTACCTGTAGCAATATTATATAATTCATCTATTCTCGTAATAAGATGATTAATTAAAATCATTACTATGATAAGGATAACCATATAATAAAAGCTAAACATAAAACTACCAAATACTGCAAAATGTACAACTAATAGAAGGATTTCTGGTAATAATAAAAATCCTATAACAAACATTATTAATAATTCTTTTTCATTTAATTTTTTCTTAATTATCATAAATATCAATCCAAAAATAAGCATTATAATCATTACATTATATACATCGGTAATTAAATGTATAATCATATTCACATTAAATATTGTTACTCCAGATAAATATATAATACTTTGAGTAATTAATAATACAAATATAAATAGAGAAAACATTAATATAAATATCCTTAACACCTTTAATAGATTAGATATTTTATGATATGTTTGCATTCTTTTATTATTTCCTTCATCTTTCCAGTACTCCATAGCACTACTATCATATAAGTCTTTATATAAAAATTATAAGTTTTTAACTTTGACATATTTTTAAGTTTTGATGTTGACATTTACATTTTAAATCCAGATTTACTTTTGAATTTTCTTTCCCCACCTTGGGGAGCAATTTCAAACTTATACTGAAATACCTTTCCTCTTTTTACTACATTTACTTTTCTCATTACACAACTCCTTACTTTATGTAAACGGAGTTATCTTTAACAAAAAAGTTAGCAAATGAATGCTAACTTTTTTGTTTCCAAAATTGTTTCCAAAAATTTTTCCCTTATTTTATAAGGCTTTTCAGAGGTTTTGGTAACATCTTTTTTAATTTTGGAAACAAAATGGAAACAAATCGACTATTTTTTATGATTTTTTGATTTTTAAAACCTTCGCAAACCCTTATTTTATAAGCTATTTACCACAGCAATTCTTATACTTTTTTCCACTCCCACATGGCTTGTAATTTTGGGTTTTTGGGAGCTTTTGGAAGCATTTTGTAGTCCTTTTAGGCTATTGAATGCACTTGAGAGCTTCTGGCAGCACCCTGGAATTTACTCTCAAGGTATCTAAAATTCAAAAATTAGCATTTTTCGAAAAAAATTAGTATCGCTATTTTTATCTATGAAAATTTGATTGATTAACATTTTGATTTTGCATATTAATTATTTGTTGTACAGCATTATTGAAATTTCTTTTTAATTCTGGTGTTGTTAAATACATACCTACTTTTTGATAATTTGCAATAATGTATTCTTCATCATTGTTTGCAATAAAATTAGCAACAAGTTCTCTTTCCGCTTTATTAACTAGCTCATTTTCTATTTGTGTATTCCCTTGAAAGCTTCTTCGACTACCCATAAGTTCAATATTACTTGGTGCTTGTGATCTCATTTGCTCAGCATAGCCAGTCATTTGTAATTTATCAATTGAATATATTTTTTCTAAGTCAAACATAAATTCTTCAAATTTTCCTTCGTTACCAGGAAATGCTTCATACAATCCTTTTAATTGTTCTCTTCCATCACTTCTATATCCTAATGCAAGAATTTGATTCAAAGGTATGCCTAATGAATATGACATTAACATTATAATATTACCATTTAATTGATACTGAGAAAGAGCACTATAAGGTGTATGATTACTTAATCCTCTTACTGTGTTAGGTTGCTCTCTATAATTTAAATTAGTACCATTCGAAACATTATATAGTATTTCAGCAGTAAATTGTGTTGCACCCTCTGTTAAGAACATACCAGTATCACCATTATAGAAAGAACATTCCTCATGATTATTAACAAATCTTGTTTGGATAGCATGTGTTAATTCATGAAAGAAAAATAGTTTATTTGTTTCATAATCATTTCTTGAATTCATAGTAATAGTAAAATTATCAGTTACTCCATATACACCTAATGGTTCTTCTTTTACTTTTTTTAATAATTTAGGAAGCTCTTGTGCAACTTTTATGGGATCCAAATATAATCCATTCTCGTAATCTAATTGTCCAAGCGTATCAATATAGTCTGTAATTAACATTAAATATTTATCAGATATTTGAATGTTATTTTTAATAAAAATAGCTTTAATTGAATCAAACATTCCGCTTTCAATTAACTGTCTTTCTTTTTCTTGTCTACTAATCATACTTTCAACTCCTATATTAATTATATCATACTTTTAAACTCGTTTACCAATGTCATTTTGGCAATGGACAAAATTTCATCTTTTTTTCTTGGATAAATCTCTGTAAAGCCTTATAAATAAAAGAAATATTGTGATTTTTAGTCGTACAAAAATTTTGTATTTTAACACCATTTTTGGGTATCTAGATACCTTTTAGATACTTAGCAGAAGGTATCCAAAAAGGTATCTAAAAATTATTTTGAGATTTTAGTCATCAAAAAAGTCTTATTTTACAAGGCTTTTATTATCTTCCACAACAATTTTTATACTTTTTCCCCGATCCACATGGACATGGATCATTTCTTCCTACTTTTGTACTTTTCTTTTGTATTTTAACAGTGTCTTTACCATCATTAGTTATAGTATTTTTTACTACTTCTTTTCTTTCTGTATTTTGTCGTATTTCTGATTTTAATAAATAAATACTTACATCTTGGTTTATTCTATTCATCATATTATCAAATAATTCATATCCTTCTAAAGTATAAGCTTGAAGGGGATTTTCATTTGCATATCCTCTTAATCCAATACCTTCTCTTAAATGATTCATTGTACTTATATGTTCCATCCAATAGTTATCAATTACTCTTAAAGTTATAGCTTTTTCAAATTCATCTACTACTTCTTCTGGAATATCTTTTAATTTTTCTTTGTAATCTAGAAGAACTTTTTCGTAAATAAAATCTATTACTTCTTCTGGTGATTTATTGTTAATTTCCGCTAATGTAATACGGTATTTTTTTAATAAGTTTTCATTACTTGCTTCTAATATTTCTGCATAATCGTTTTCTTTTAAAGTATTTGTTTCTACTAAATGAGCATTTACTATTCCTGTTATATAATCTTTAAATAATTGTAAAGTATTTTCATGAATTGATTCACTATCTAATATTTCATTTCTTCTAGCATATATAATTTCTCTTTGATTATTCATAACATCATCATAATTTAAAAGTTGTTTTCTTATATCAAAGTTGTTTCCTTCAACTCTTTTTTGAGCACTTTCTACTGATTTAGAAAATACTTTATTTCTAATTGCTTGTTCACCTGTAAATCCTAAATTTTCTAACATTCCACGATATCTATCAGAACCAAATCTTACCATTAAATCATCTTCAAAAGATACATAGAATTGTGTATAACCAGGATCTCCTTGTCTTCCTGCACGTCCTCTTAACTGATTATCAATACGTCTTGATTCATGTCTTTCAGTACCTATAACACAAAGACCTCCAAGTTCTTTTACACCTTCTCCTAGTTTAATATCAGTTCCACGACCAGCCATATTAGTTGCAATAGTTACTGCACCTTTTTCTCCAGCATGTGCAATAATTTCTGCTTCTCTAGCATGATTTTTAGCATTTAACACTTCATGTTTAATTTTCTTTTTGTCTAACATTTTAGATAATAATTCACTAGTCTCAATTGCTATAGTACCTACTAGAACTGGTTGACCTTCATTATGTCTTTTTTCTATTTCTTTTACTATTGCAGCATACTTCCCGGCTTTACCTGGATATAACAAATCAGTCTCATCAATTCTTATAACTGGTTTATTTGTAGGAATAGTTATAACATACATATTATATATATTTCTAAACTCTTCTTCTTCTGTTTTAGCAGTACCAGTCATACCTGATAATTTATTATACATTCTAAAATAATTTTGGAACGTGATAGTAGCAAGCGTTTTAGTTTCTTGTTGAATTTTTACTCCTTCTTTTGCTTCAATTGCTTGGTGTAATCCTTCTGAAAATGCTCTTCCTTTCATTAAACGTCCCGTAAATTGGTCTACAATTATTACTGCATCATCTTGTACTACATAATCAACATCTTTATGCATTGCGTAATTAGCCTTTAATGCTTGATTAATATGATGAACTAATGCAGTATTGCTAATATCATAAAGATTTTTAATATTAAATCTTTGTTCACATTTTTCTGCTCCAGAATCAGTTAAACTTACTGCTTTAGTTTTTTCATCTAAAATATAATCTTCATTTTCTTTTAAAGTTTTTACAAAATTGTCGGCTTGAACATATAAATTTGCAGATTGCATTACACCACCAGATATAATTAATGGCGTTCTAGCTTCATCTATTAATATAGAGTCTACTTCATCCACTATGCAATAATTAAGTGGTCTTTGTACTCTTCTTTCTTTTTTTACAACCATATTATCTCTTAAATAATCAAATCCTAATTCATTGTTAGTAGTATATAAAATATCACAAGCATAAGCTTCTTGTTTTTCTTTAGGTGATAATTCTCTTAAATTAAGTCCTACAGTTAATCCTAAAAACTTAAAAATGCTTCCCATCCATTCAGAATCTCTCGTTGATAAGAATTCATTTACTGTAACAATATGCACTCCTTTTCCAGTAAGAGCATTTAAATACGCAGGAAGTACACAAGTTAAAGTTTTACCTTCACCAGTTTTCATTTCCGCAATATTACCATAATGAATTGCAAGCCCTCCTAGTAATTGACAATAAAACGGTTTCATATTAACACATCTACTAGCCGCTTCTCTAGCTACCGCAAACGCTTCAACTAAAATATCTTCTAAAGTCTCACCATTTTCTAATCTTTCTTTAAATTTATCTGTATATTCTTTTAATTCTTCATCTGATAATTTTTGCATATCTTCATCTAATGCTTCTATCTCATCTGCTATTTTTGTAAATCTTTGTAATTCTTTATATTCGGTATCAAATAATTTTTTTAATACTTTTAACATCATAATCATCTCCAATGTATATTTTATCAAAAAATATTTCAAAATACTAGTTATAGAAAGAAAAAAAGCAATTTCTTGCTCATTTCTAAACTAATTAACAGATATTACACCGTAGTTTCCATCTTTTCTTTTGTATACAACACATACATCATTACTATACATATCTTTGTATAAGAAGAAAGAGTGTCCTAATAATTCCATTTCTAAAATTGCTTCTTCTTCATCCATAGGTTTCATTTCGATATGTTTTCTCTTTACTACTTTACTATCTTCTTCCTCTTCTTCCATTATTTCAAAATCAAAATTAAATTCTTTGAATTTGTTACTATTATTTCTTTTATTTATTTTTGTCTTATTTTTTCTTATCTGTCTTTCTAATTTATCTAAAACTAAATCAATTGCAGCATACATATCCTCATTTTCTTCTTCACTTCTTAATATAAAGTTATCAGTAGGAATAGTAACCTCAATTATTTGTGCATTTCCCCTTATCTTTAGCAAAATATTTGCTGTAATAGAATTCTCTTTGAAATACTTATCAAGTTTTCCAATTTTTGTCTCAATATAATCTTTAATTGCATCAGTTACAACTAAATTGTCACCACGTACATTAAACTTCATTATATCAAATCCTTTCTTACAACCTAATTATATCATATTTTTTTTAAAATTAAACTAAAATAAGAAAGATTACATAATTTCACATATTTAAAAAGGAAGAATTAATTATTTTCTTCCTTTTTATATTCTTCTAACAAATTGTTCAATTCTTCAATTAAACTATCTACTTGTTTCCAACTAGTAAGTCTAGCACCTGATGCATATTTGTGACCACCGCCACCAAATCTTGATGCAAGTTCATTTATATATGGTCCCCTAGATCTAATATTTGCCCTTATTAAATTACTTTTTTTATCTTCTGAAAAGAATACCCAAATCAATATCTCATCAACATACTTTAAATTATTTATCATATTACCAGCACTTGCAGAATCTACTTTGAATTCTTTCATCATATCATCGGTAATCTTAATATACGCTAAACCATTATTAGTAACATCTAAATTTTGGTAAACATATCCTTGAAATTTAATTTCCGCTAAAGGTCTTAAATATAAAGGTTCATACACTTTTGTAAAATCAATATTAGTCTTTTTTATCATTCTAGTAACTAAATCAAAAGTTTTTACACTTGTATAATCATGTAAAAATCTATCAGTATCAGATACTATTCCTATATATAATTTTTCACTAATACTTTTATCTATATATAAGTTCAATGCAAAAATCATTTCTAATATCATCTGTGAAGTACTAGATGCAGTTTCATCTATACATTCAATTTTAGCATAACTATCTACTTTAGGATGATGATCTATTTTTATTATTGTACTAAAATTACTTATATCTATGCCATCAATTCTTTTAATGTCTGGTGTATCTAATACAATTAACAAACTGTTATCAGGTATATCTTCTATTTTATCTAAAGTTCCAATAAACTTAAATTTACTAGCAGGACTACCTATTGCATACACATTTTTTTTAGGAAATATATTTTTTATAATTTCTTTTAATGCAATCTGTGAACCTAATGCATCAGGATCTGGTCCAATATGTCTTGCAATAAATATATCGTTATATTTTTTTATTTCCTTATAAATTTGTTTATATATTTTTTTCATATTACCTTTCTATAATATTATAAGTATCCCTTGATATCATTAACTCTTCATCTGTAGGAATTACATAACAAGGTATAGATGAATTTGGAGTAGTTATACATACTGTTTCTCCTCTTACTTTATTTTTTTCTTCATCTATTTCAATACCTAATATTTTTAAAGAATCTAATACTTCTCTTCTTGTTGATACTGAATTTTCTCCAATTCCAGCAGTAAATACGATTCCATCGCATCCACCCATTTCAACATAATATTTAGCAATATAATCAACAATTCTTTTAACAAACATTTTTTGAGCAAGTGCACATCTTTCGTTACCATGATTAATACCATCTTCTATATCTCTAGAATCACTACTTACTCCACTTATTCCCAAAAGGCCACTTTCTTTATTCATGAAAGTATCTACTTCTTTTGGACTTAAATTTAACTTTTCCATAATATAAGGAATAATTGTTGCATCTATGTCTCCACATCTAGTTCCCATTATTAAACCAGCATTTGGAGTTAATCCCATTGAAGTATTAATACATTTTCCATCTACTACTGCACTAATACTAGCACCATTACCAATATGGCAAGTTATTAATTTAGTATTATATCTACCTAATATTTCATTCATTTTTAAGCTTACATATTTATGAGAAGTTCCATGAGCCCCGTATCTACGAACTTTATAATCAGTATACCAATTATAAGGAACTGCATATAAATAATTTTCTTCTTCCATAGTTTGATGGAATGCTGTATCAAATACAGTTACATGTTTAGCATCAGGAATTACTGTTTGTGCCGCTTTTATTCCTACGATAGCAGCGGGATTATGTAATGGTGCTAAACTAGATAATTCATCTATTTTCTTAATTACATCTTCGTCAACTTCAACACTTTGATCAAAGTAACTACCACCTTGAACTATTCTATGTCCTACTCCTTTAATTTCATTTAATGATGAAATTACTCCGTTTTCTATTAACTCTTCCATTAATATTTTAAAAGCAACTTCATGGTCTTTTAATTCTACTTCTTTTTTTACTTTTTCTTCACCTTTTTTAATTGTATAAAAAGAATCTTTTAAACCTATTTTTTCAAAAACTCCAGATATTAATCCTTTCTCTTCTGGCATTTCATACAATTTAAATTTTAATGAAGAACTACCTGCATTTACAGATAATATTTTCATAATTACACCTCTTTCTTGTCTTATTATATCACATATTTTTAATTTATTTCCATATGATTCATTATCTCTGGTAATATTTGTTTTTTTCTAGAAACTAATTTTGGTAAAAATATTCCTTGATATATTTCATCTAAATTAAATGTTATTTTTAATATTTCTTCGGCATTATTACTATAAATAACATATGAACCTTGTTTTAATATATCTGTTACAAATAAACATACAAAATAGTAATCAGTTCTCTTACAAACATCATTTAAAGTTACTATGTATTCATCTAATTTTTCAGTTATTTCTTCTATATTAGTCGTTAATATTTGACCCAATCCAATCTTTTTATTATCTACTGTATATGTTTTAAAATCTGTATACAATATTTCTTCAATTGTTTTTCCTTTCAACGAAGTTCCTGCTTTAATCATTTGGTATCCATATTTTTCATAATCTACTTTTGCTATTTTTGCTAATACACTAACTGCTTCTTTATCTAAATCAGTTGTAGTAGGAGAAGTTAAAATCAAAGTATCTGATAATATTCCTGATAACATAAGTCCTGCAATATGTCTAGGTATTTTTACACCATTTTCTTTATATAAAGTATATATAATTGTATTTGTACTTCCTACTGGCATATTTCTAAAACTAATAGGCATATTTGTACCAATAGCCCCTATATTATGATGATCAATTATCTCTAATATATTAGCATCTTCAAGTCCAATAGCACTTTGTTCATATGAGTTATGATCTACTAAAATTACTTTTTTCTTATTATTATAACCAATATCAGAAAATCTAAGTATTCCTAAGCATTTATCGTTTTTACCTAAAACTGGATAATAACTATATCTTGTCTTATTAGCTATATTTATAAATTTATTTAAATCATCATTTTCATTTATACATAAAAACTTATTACCATCCATTATTGTTGTAACTTTGTTAGATAAATTTAATATTTTAATTGTTTCTAATGTACTATACGGAGTAGATATAATATTTACCTTTTTCTTTTTGGCAAGTTCTAGATGCTCATCTTTTACTTTATGACCTCCCGTTATTACGATCAATTTTATTCCATTGTTAATAGCATATTCTATAATACTATGTCTATCTCCTACTACTAAAATATTACTCTCATTTAATATAATTTCTTCTATAAATGTTGTACTTCTATATCCTGCTACTAGTAAATTACCAATTATTTCATCATCATATTTTATAACAGGTGTTCCATCTACTGTATCTATAATATTTTGATATGATGTATCAATTAAACTATAATTTTTAGAAAATTGTGATAAAGCAATATTTTTCATACTTAATATTCCAACCATTTTTTTATGTTTGTCAACTACTGGAATTTTACTTATACCAGCTTTTTCCATTTTATAATACGCTCTATATATAGATTCGTTTTCATTTATTGTGTAATTTCTAGTATACTGTAAATCTTTTACTTTTATATTTACATCATTTAAAAATATTGGCTCTGGAACTCCAAAATAATCTAATACAAACTTTGATTCTAAATTGATTGAACTAAGTACTGCAGGGACTGTATTCATTCCCAATTTATTTTTTAAATATGACAATGTTATTGCCGCTGTTACACTATCCGTATCTGGATTACGATGTCCAAATATATATATTTCTTCCTTATCTTTCATTCTTTTTTCACCCAATTTCTATATTCGTATTATATCATTATTAATATCCATTGTAAAGAAATTTAAAACATTAATTATATATACTATATTGTAAAAAAATGTCGTAAATGATATAATAGTAAAATAGAAAAGGTGGTACAAATTAATGGCGAATGAAGTAAATAACAATAACAAAAAAAAGGTTATTAAAAAAAGAAAAATTAGTTATCAAAAAGTATTTTCTTTTGTTAGTGCTGGTTTCATAATTGGATGTTGCATATTTTATGGTACTAGATTTTTAACACTATATTTAGAAAATCGAAAAGAAGAGATAAAATTAGAAGATACTTTATCTCAAGTTATAAAAGAAGAAAATAATAATTTAAAGAAAGTCAACAATGAATATTATTTTCAAAATGATGCTAGCAATAATTATGTAATGTATTCTAATATTCTTTGGAGAATTGTTAAGATAAATAATGATAATACAGTTAAGTTAATTAGTAACGATGTTTTAACTTATTTATCTTACGGAGATAGTGATTATGAATCTTCTTATATGAATATATGGTTAAATAAAAGCGATGATGATTATACTGGAATATTAGAGTCTTCACTTAATACACCGTATAATTATTTAACAAATGATAATATATGTAAAGATGTTATAAGTGATACTAAACATATAACATGTGATGAAATTAATGATACCGATTTAATCGGAACTTTATCTGTTTTTGATTATATTAATGCTGGTGGTAAAGATTCATACTTAAATATAGACAAATATTTTTATTTATCAACACTTAAAGACGATGGAAATATATGGTATGTTAATGACAGTGGTAATGTTTCTAATGCAGATGGTAGTGATATTTATGGTATAAGACCTACAGTTACATTGAAAAGCAGTATTAAAAGTATTTCTGGAAATGGTACTATAGATAGTCCATATATAATAGATGAAAATTATTTATTTGGTAGCTATGTAAAACTTGGAGATGATATTTGGAGAGTTTATAGCATTGATGGAGATAGCATTAAATTATCATTAAACGATTACTTAAAAGAAAACAATGAAGAATTATTATATAAATATTCTTCTAAAGGATATTATCATAATGATACTATATATGGATCACTTGCATATTACTTAAATAACACATATCTAAATAGTCTATCATATAAAAATAATATATCTTCCAATACTTGGTTTAATGGAATTTATGGTTCTAATAACAATTATGATTACAAAGACACTTTAAGTACAAAGGTAGATACAAAAGTGACTGTGCTTAGTGTAGGAGATATTATACTTAATGGAGAATTATCAGATTACTATTTATCAACTGGCGTTTCTAAATCTAGTTCTTTAGTATATACTGTTAAAAAGAATGGTACATTATATGGAAAAAGTTCTACAAGCGCTTCTAAAGTAGTACCTACAATAAGTATTGATAAAAATATGTTAACAAAAGGGAATGGCACTATAGATAACCCTTATGAAATGGAGTAATTTATGAAAGAAAGAAAATTAAAAAAGAAAAGAAAAATATATAAATCCACAATAGTATTCATAATATTGGATATAATTGTTGCAGCTTGCTTCTTCATTACATATGGTCCTTATGATAAATTAAGAAATTTATATGTAACTACTGCAATGAAAACAATGAATCATCAATATTTTGCTAAAATATTTTACAGTGATGAAACAATTGAAAAAATTATGGCATCCAATTATTTTGTTGAAATAAATGAAGACTCAAATTTAGATGATTTAGTTATTGATACTTCAGAAAGAGATCATTATGACAATGAATATCAAGAAGAATTGTTAACAAGAGATCCAGGAAATGATTTATACAAAGTAATTAATTTGAAAGTTGGTAGTAGCAACGGATATTTAGTAGCCATCTACCAACCAGAAAAAGTAAGGTTAATATCAAGCAAACAATTTAATGCCGGAACATATGGTGAAAGAATTTTAACAATGTGTGAAAGATATGGTGGAGTTGTTTGTATAAATGGTGGTGGTTTTGTAGATAATGGAATGGGTTCCGATATACCAATGGGATATGTAATAAAAGACGGGGAAATTGTATGGCCTGCTGATGGAAATAGCGAAGCAAGAGGAAATTTGGTTGGAATGACTGCAGATGGCAAACTTAAATTAATGAGCAATGCTAATGGTGAAGAAGCTATTGCTGCTGGTGTAGTTGATGCCATGGAATTTGGTCCATTTCTTATAGTTAATGGTAAATCATTAGAAATTACTGGAGATCCATGGGGTAAAGCACCTAGAGTAGCCATCGGTCAAACAAAAGAAGGAGTATTATTATTCTTGGTTGTTGATGGAGAAAACTATATAAATGGTGCATCACTTAGAGATATGGTAGAAATATTTGAAAGATACGGTGCAGTTAACGCTGCAAATTTAGATGGTGGTCAATCTTCTTCTCTAGTTATTAACAATAAATTATATAATAATCCACCTGCTGCTGCTAAAGCACAAGGCGGAAGATATGTTGTTACAGGATGGGGATTAATACCATAAAAAAGGCTTCTATTGAAGCCTTTTTACTTTGCAATATTTAATATAGTATCAATATTTATTTCTTTTTTATTATCTATAATATTATCTATTATTATATTTTCAATATTAGAAACTATTATTTTATTTATTTTTCTTGCGCCAAATTCTTCATAATTACTTAAGCTAATTACTTCTTTAATTACATTATTTGATATATTAATTTTATATTTTGAATATTTATTTTTTAATTTTAATAATTCATTTTTTATAATTTTTTTAATATTTTCTTCAGTTAACTTATTAAAATCAATTATTCCATCTATTCTATTAATAAATGCTACTTTAAATTCACTTTTTAATGATGATAAAATTTGATTTTCATGTTCAATATTAAATCCTACACTGTTATTTTCATACCCTACATTAGTAGTCATTATAATTAAGTTATTATTAAACTTTATCGTATTTCCTTTTGCATCTTTTATTTCTCCCTCATCCAATATTTGATATAACAAATTTATAATTTTATGATGAGCTTTATCTATTTCATCAAAAAGAATAACACTGTTAGGTTTATTTCTAATTTCTTCTAAAATATTTTTATTATCGTCATATCCTACATATCCAGGCGCAGAACCAATAATTTTATTTATGGACATAGAATCCGAGTATTCACTCATATCTAATCTGATTAAATTATTTATCCCCACTAATTCTTTTGCATATATTTTAGCAAGTAAACTTTTTCCCACACCTGATGGACCAACAAACATTAATGAATAGACCTTATTATCTTTATAACCAAGTTTAATTCTTTTAGTAATATTAATTAAATTATTAATTGCTTTTTCTTGTCCGATTATATTTTCGCTTAAATCTCTTTCTATTTTCTTTATTATTTTGGAATTATCTTGTAATATTTCATAAACCGGTATTTTGGTTTTAGTACTAATAACATTTGCTACATCTTTAACAGTTACTTCTGTATATGTTTTTTCATTTTTAGTATTTAATTGTAACTTATTAATTTGAGATAATATATTTTTTTCTTCTTTTCTATATTCATAAGCTTTTTCTAAATTATTTTCTATAATATAATCATTTTTAATTTTATTTAATTCTTTTAATTTATTATTTAATACATCCATGTCACTTTTTTTATTATTACTTTTTATACTTACTTTTGAACATACTTCATCTAATACATCTATAGATTTATCTGGTTCATTCCTATCATATATATACTTTTCTGTTAATTTTAAAATTTCATCTATTATATTTTCTGATATTTTTACTTTATGATATTTTTCATATATAGGTTTTAATTTCATTAATATTTCTTTAGTTTTTTCCTTTCGTGGGGACTCTACTATTATTTTTTGAAAGCGTCTTTCTAATGCCCCATCTTTTTCTATAAATTTTTTATACTCCGAAATAGTTGTTGCCCCAATACATTTTATTTTACCCCTTGCAAGAGATGGCTTTAATATATTAGAAGCATCTATTGCGCCTTCTGCTCCACCCGCTCCTACTAAAGTATGAATTTCATCAATAAACAGAATTATATCCCCATCTTCTTCTATTTCTTTTAATACTTTTTTTATTCTTTCTTCAAATTCACCACGATATTTTGTTCCCGCTACTGCTGAAGCCATATCTAAAGATATAACTTTTTTATTTTTTAAATTATCAGGAACTTTATTTGATACTATTAAATTACATAGTTCTTCTACTATTGCCGTTTTCCCTACTCCTGGTTCTCCTATTAATATAGGATTATTTTTTGTTCTCCTACATAATATTTCAAGCATTCTACTTACTTCTTCTTCTCTTCCAATTACAGGATCTAATTCATTTTTACTGGCCATGTCTGTTAAATTAACCCCTATTTCTTCTATTAATAATTTTTTATTTCTTTTGTTTTTTACCTTTTTATTTCTTTTAGATATAAAATATTCATATATATCATCCATATCTATATTCATTTTTATAAATATTCTAATTGCTATACCTTCTCCTTCTTCTATTAGTGACGAAAATAAAGTTTCTATTCCTACTTCTCCTGTACCATTATCTTTACTATCAACTATTGCATTTTCTATTATTTTCTTTAAAAGTGGTGTATATAAAAATAATTCAGATTCTTTAGATCCTTTTCCTATAATATTAATAATTTCTGCTTTAAAAGATTCATAACTAATTCCTGCATTATTTAATTTACTAGAAACAGCATTATTTTCTTTTAAAATTGCTAATACTAAATGCTCTGTTCCTACGTATGGATGTTTTAATTCTTTCATCTCCTCTTTTGCATTATTTAAAACTATTTGTGCTTCTTCACTAAAGTTACCTAACATTTTATACCCCTTTCTTTATATCCTATGAATATTATGTATAACTTTTGCAAATTTTAAACATACACAACAAAAAAAGATAATTTTCATTATCTTAATCATCTGCAAAAAAGTCATCAAAGAAAGCATCATCACTTGTTCCATCTTCATAAATGTTATCGCTAACTTCTGTTTTGTCTTCTTCTTGCGCTTTAGCTTGAGCTTCTTTTTCTCTTTTCTCTTCTTCTTCTAATTCCGCTATTTTAGCATCTATTCTTTTAACTAAATCATCGACATTAAATCCTGAATCACTAGAACTGTTAGTAGCACCAAATGAAGGCAGTCCTCCCATTCCACCAAAAGGAGGATTTCCAAGTGGATTTCCACCAAATATTGATGACATATCAGGACCCGACAACATCTCATTCATTCTTTCTTTCTTTTTTGCTTTTACAAATTCTCTTATCTCAAATAATTCAACAGATTTCCTTTCTCTAGTTGGAAATACCGCTTTTCCATATTCTTTTCCCCAATTCATTTTAAAATTAGGTACTAATTTAGTTTTAAATGGCATCATTCTAAGTCTTAATGTTATCATTTCAAATTGACTTAATCTTTGTAAATCACTTACTGTAACAAGAGGTGTTGATGCAGTTTTATCTTTTTCTTTAGATTTTACTTCACCACACATCTTACTTATTTCTTCTAATGCTGATAACTCATTACTTATTAAATACATAATATTACAGTTACCTTTTATTGTTTCAGCGTTTTCTTTACCATAAACTTGTGTTAATTGAGCATAGTTTTGAATAATAAAATTGAATCTAATTAATCTACTTCTGGCCGCTGTTACCATTGTTGTAACATCTTTAAGAGGGGGCATATTAGCAAATTCATCTAGTATAAAGTTAGTTCTATATGGAAGTTTACCTCCACTTTCTTGAGCGACATCTATTAAAGTTTCATAACATTGTTTAATAAATATTGTAGCAAGAGGATGTAAAGTTTTTTTCTCATCTTGAATAATTAAAAATACTGCTGTTTTCTTTCTACCAATATCCTTCATGTCAAAATCACTATAACTTAACATTTCAGATAAGTTTTCACGAGCTGAAAATATTTTAATTTTTTGCTTAAATGTTGATAAAATACCACCTTTAGTCTCTTCCGGTGCATATACTGTACCGGATGCATTTATATATGCTGGTTTAGAGGGATCTTTTCCATTAAAATATTCTTTAATATAGTTACTATTAGGTCCTCCGAATCTTTCTTCCCCAATTGTAGCCATTAAGTTTATGCTATTTAAATTTATCTGTTTTTCTGTTCCATCTTCAAAAAGTCCTAATGAAAGCCCAGAGAAATAGTCTGCTCCTGATTTTTCCCAGAACGGATCAGCATTACCACTTTTTTCTTCATATAATATATTCAAAGCTAAATCATCTAATAATTCTATTGCTTTATCCATATTTCCTTCTTTATATAAGTTATATGGAAGAGTCATCGGATTCCATGCATTACCTCTTTGTGGATCACGAAAGTTAAGTACTACTATATTATATCCTCTTTCTTTAAGCATTTCCGCAGTGTTCTCATATATTTCACCTTTAGGGTCTGTTATAATCATAGATTCTTCGTGCTTTGCTAAACTTTGTACAAGTGGGAATACTACAATTTGTGTTTTTCCAGAACCAGTAGCACCTACTATTAAATTATGCATCTCCCCATCATCGACCCACATCCTGTGTCCGTCATTTATAACGACAAGTCCTGCGGCATCTGCAGAATATGCTTTTGGATCTACTTCTTTTAAAGTTTTTTTCATTTCACTATCTTTACACCATCTAGAATATCCTTTATCCTTTTTCTTGGCAACAAATCCAAAACCTTTTTCTCTATCAAAAAAATAAGAACCTACAGCAGTAAAAATACCTATTAATGCTAATAAAAATAACGTAAATGTAGCTCCAATAAATTCTGGTGTAAAAGCTTTAAATGGAACAATACCATAAACTTTACCTTCAGTAGCTAAAGAGTTGGCATTTAATACACCAATAGCACACATATATAACAAAAATATACAAAATCCACAAAAAATAGCTACATCTTTAGGCTCCGCTCTAAACTTCATATTATTCCTCCTCACAATAAATCATTATCATTATAGCACATTAAGTAAAATCTATCAATTACTTTTTTATTTATAATTATTAAAAAAAGAGTAGTTTTTCTACCCTTTTAATGATTATCAATTAAATGAATATTATCTAAAAGTACTCCTGTTCCTTCTGCTACACATGTAAGTGGACTTTCCGCAATAAATACAGGAACTTTTAATTCTTGAGCTAATAATTGATTAAATCCATCTACTAGTGCACCACCACCAGTAAGTACAATACCTTTATCTATAATATCTGCAGATAATTCAGGCGGAGTTTGTTCCAATATACTTTTAGCAGCCTTAACAATAGTATAAACACTCTCTCTTAAACCTTCTTCTACTTCATCTGAAGTAAGTGTTATTGTATGCGGAAGACCTGTTACTAAGTCTCTTCCACGAACTTCCATCTTTTCTACTTTAGAACCAGGAAATACTGTACCAATTGTCATCTTTATATCTTCAGCAGTTCTTTCTCCTACTAAAAGCTTGTACTTATCTTTTATATATTTAATAATATCATTATCAAAAGCATTACCTGCTACTCTAATTGATGTACTGTTTACTATTCCCCCTAAAGAAAGAATTGCTATATCAGTTGTTCCTCCACCAATATCAATTACCATATTAGCACTAGGTTTAGATATATCCATACCAGCTCCAATTGCAGCTACTTTAGGTTCTTCTTCTAAAAATACTTTTTTAGCTCCTGTTCTTTCCGCAGCTTCCTTTATAGCATTTTTTTCTACTTGGGTAATATTTGAAGGGCAACAAATAAGTATTCTAGGACGAGAAAAAAAGTTCTTACCATTTACTTTCTTTATGAAATAATTAAGCATAACTTCCGTTGTTTCAAAGTCTGCAATTACACCATCTTTCATTGGTTTTATTGCTTTTACTTTTCCTGGAGTTCTCCCTAACATTTCATGTGCTTCTATTCCTACTGCAAGTGGTCTTTTTGTTTCTGAATCGATTGCCACTACACTTGGTTCATTTAATACTATGCCTTGTCCTTTTATATATATAAGTACATTTGCAGTACCTAAATCTATTCCGATGTCTTTATTAAACATTAAATCACCATCCCTAGTTCTTATTTTACCACATTTAGCCATTTTTAGTTGCTTTTTTTAAGTAAAAACTTCATTTTTGTCGCTTCTCCACCTCTTATATGTCTAATATCAGTGTGATACTGTAAAATTTTAGCAACTTCCTTATATTTTTCTTTATTTATTTCTAATAATCTATCACTTAAGTCTTTATGAACTGTACTTTTACTTACTTTAAATATACTTGCTATTTCTCTTACTGTTTTATTTGTTTTTATTATATAATCACTTTCTTCTATTACTCTCTCCATAATCTTTTTATTCATATAATTCACCTAGTAAATTATATTTATTAATTATGAGTTTATGTGAAAAAAGCGGAAAAATACCGCTTAATCTAAATCTTCTAAGTTTTTATCGTAGTATTCTTCAGGATTAACTACTAATCCTTGGTAATACAATTCAAAATGTAAATGATTACCCATATCACTATTTATATTAGAAGTTCCACTTTTACCAATTGCTTGTCCAGAAATAACTTTATCTCCTTCTTTAACATTAACTTCTGACAAACTTTGATATACACTAACAAGTTCAGTGTTGTGTCTTATTTCTACTACATTCCCTAAAATACTATCTTCTTTAACACTTATAACATCTCCGTCCATTATAGATAACACATCAAATACATTATCTGATTTATAATCTACACCAGAATTTTGCATATAAGTATTTTCATAATAAACAATAGCATTTTGTTGGTCTTTTGCATCAGCTTTGTAATCGTAATAACTTTTTGCAATAATAACATCTTCTGCTACATAAGGTTTATTAATTTTTGTTTTAGTAGATACTACAGGTAGTTCTTGATCCTTATTATCAGTAATTTCTCCATCAACATATTCAATTTCATTTTTCATTTCATTAGCGTTAAACATTGAATTACTAATAATTGCTTGAATTAAGTACATACTAAGTACTAACATAATTACTGATAAAGCATAAATAGTAGGTAATACAAATGGTTTTAATTTTCTCTTTGTCATCTTTCTTTCACCTCTATTATATTTTTTTACCAAAACAAAAATTATATACACTAATTTTGAATTTTTTTAATTTCCGCATCAGTATAATAATATTCTAATATTTGCATATAGTTATAACCTTCTTTTGCCATTCCAAGTGCCCCATATTGACTCATTCCAACTCCATGTCCATAACCTTTAGTATCTATTACAACATTTGTACCAACTTGTGTTAAATTAAAGTCAGTTGAACGAAGTCCTAGTTTGTTATAAACATCAGTGGCATTTAACATATTTCCATTTATTTCTAATTTAATTATACGATTAGTATCACTTCTTTCTAGTACATTAAAACTTAATTGTTTTTTATATTCTAACCCTAATTTTTCATAAAATTCTTGTAATGACATTGTTTTTTGGCTATTAAAAACACTAGAAGTTTGTGCATCCCATTTGGATTCCACACTTTTTAAATAAGGAAGTTCTAAATTAAATACTATACTAGCGTCTTCAGTATATCCATTACTAGTAGAAAAAAATAAAGCATCTATTATTTCCCCATCATATTCTAAATATTCATCTATTGTCTCGTTAACCGCTGTTCTAAGTTTATTTATATTTACAACATAATCTTTTCCCCATGCTTCTTTTAAATAATTATCATCTAAATATACTTGATTTAAAACACTGTCTACTACATCATATTCACTATCTTTATTATACTCTAATCTTTTTAAAACATAACTTCTTGATGCTACTGCTTGTGCTTTTAATGCTTCAAGTTCAAAATATACTGGCATTTCCCCTGCTAAAACTCCTACTATATATTCTTCTAATGGAACTATCTGTATTTCATTTGTAGCAAGTCTTTTAACTCTAACATTTATATTATTTATATATTTTAATTCTATTTCTTCTATTTCATTTATTCCAAATATATTGACAATAAAAAAAGGAATAAAAATTAATATTATGGTAAATAAGATTATCCTCTTCATAATAACCTCTTTTCAATAATTCATTACTCCTATAAAATCACTTAAAAAACTAACTAATAAATAAGATATACAAAATGCTAAAATTATATAAAATACTCTTGCTTGATATTCTTTATTCTTTTTAAATATTCCATTAATGTTTATACTATCTAGACTCCATATAACAAGTGGAAATATAAGTACATATAAAATAATTTTAGTCATTGTCTATCACTTTTATTTTATTATTTCTAATTACATATTTTTTTACATTTGAAAATGGTGTTTCTATAAACTTAATTACCACTTGTTTAGTAGTTTCATCATCCATTTCTTCTGATATTGCTAATACATTTGCATCATTATGTGCCTTAGATAAAATTGCTTCTGAAACATTAGAAACTTTTGCACAAACAATATCATGCATTTTGTTTAGTGCTATACTCATTCCTATTCCTGTACCACATATTGCTATTCCTAAGTCTACTTCTTTTTCTCTAACAGCAATTCCTAATCTTTTAGCATAATCAGGAAAATCTACTGATTCTTCACTATCAGTACCATAATTAATTACAGTATACCCTAGTTTTTCTAAAAATTGTGTCAAATATTGTTTTTTCTTATAACCTCTGTGGTCATTAGCTATTCCTATTTTCATATTAATACCTTCTTTCATTATTATTATATCATTTAATATAGAAAAAAAGAAACAATATAATTTCTTTTCTATTCATTTATAATATCAATTGTAGCATAATCTGTATTAGTAAGTTGAACTAATACAGGAATATTAAATTTACTTAATTTTTTAACAAATTTATCAAAAGAACTTAAAAACAAATCTATTCTATTTATTAATAATTCATCTATACAAGTAAGTCCCATTTCTTTCATATAATTAATTATTTTTAAACATTCTTCTTCATTTATAGATAAACTACTTAAAGAAGAAGGATTATTATTTTTTACTATTTCTATTAAAACTTCTTCTTTTATATCTACTTGTTTTAAAAAATCTATCATATTCTATAAGTCCTCCTATAATTATATATTTTATCGATACAATTTTTTATTGTTTTGTATTGCTCTTCAGTAAGAATGCTATCTTTACATACTGCATATAACACACTATCAGGAGTACCTGCAATTGATTTTTTAATCATTGTTTCGTAATACCTTAATACTTTAAGTCGGGAAATAATTACGCCATTAAAATTATATCTATAGTCATCTTCTTTACACAATTCTTCCAATCTTTTAATAAAGAAATTATTATATACCAACACTAATGGCCCATAGTTATCTTCCCTTGCCATTATTTCATTATATTTTGGAGAAAAGTCGGGACGATATTGACCTACAACAGTAGCACCATTTGTTTTATTAATTCCATATCCATTAAGTTTATCAACTGTTATAGTTGAAGGCAATACTACTTTCTTTTCAAATTGTCTATACAAATCTGCGTTAGTTAATCCTTCTTGTTTTGCTTTTATTAATCTATATATCATTGAATCACCAAATGTAACCTTTGAAAAATTACTTAATACATAATCAAAACATCCAACTTCTATAAAATGATCTAGCATAGTCAATGGTTCTGGTGCTTTCATGCAACTAAAAGTTGAACAAATCGTTGCTATTGGTATATTATATAACTCAAACGCTTTAAATTTTGATATAAAAGTATTATGAGCTATCACCATAGAAGATGAGCATTTTTTCATAATATCATTTATGTTTAATACTCCCTTGTTTAACAAAAATTCTCTATTTTTTATATAATGTTCAAATCCACCAACCAAATATTTTTTATCACTTGGTGGTCCACCTTTTCCTGTTTTCTTATATATTCTTTTTCCTTTTATAAACAAACTTATTTCATCTAAATAATTATCAAAAACTTGATTTAACACAATATCTTCTTCGCTATTATCTGTTTTTATGTTTTCTATTATTGTATTTACTATTTGAGAATTTGATAAAGTTAACAATGTTACAAATTGATTTTCTCTATTGAAAATATCAATTCTTATATTATTATTTTCTAATATTGATAAAATTGCATCCATATTTAATATATTACCAAATTTTACTATTAAATTTTTATTTTTATCATTTAATCCATTAAAGTTATAGTTATATTTTTTCAATAAATTTATAATGTCTTCTTCATTATTATTAACTTCCAAAACCTCTTCTATTTCTTCAACATCATCATCTTGAATTAAAGAATCATCAACTTTTATTACATTAGTAATTGAAGTCTTTGCTATTTCTATAATTATTTCTATATATTCTTCAATTGATAAATCAAAGTTTATATATTTATCTAATATTTTTCTTAATTCATCTATATCCTTTGCATTAAAATAATTATTAGTATCTAATTCTTTAATTTTTACTATTAAATCATTTATTTTATCAATTTCTTCCGTTTTTTCAGTTTGTTCTATTTGTTTATTTATTTTATCTATTCTATCATTTATTTCGTTAATTATATCATTAATTAAGTTTTTAATATAATTAATTTGTTCATTTGTTATATTAATTAAATCATTGGCATTTTCAAAAATAAAACAATAAAATTTAATTTTTTCTTTTACTTCTTCAGTAATTTTTTCAGTATATTTTAATAATTCATCTAAATTTAATTCAGTTATACTTCTGGGAGTGCTTATTACTTTTTGTAATTTAGTTAATATATCATTTAATTGCTTTTTTTCTAATTCTAAATTAAATTTTTCTTTATTGCCTTCTTTTAAAGAGTCTATTTCTTTTTGTAATAATTTAATTATTTTGTTTTTTTCCATAATTACACTCCTTTCTTTTCCCTATTTTTTGAAATTTTTTCTATTTGATTTACTGTTTCAATGCCATCTAATAACATTTTTTGTGCTTCTTCAAAACTTTGATCATTAAAATCTGTACTAAATAAATTAAATATTTGCATTATTTGATTAATATTAGTATCATATATTCGATTAAATTTATCACATACGTTTTGATTTTTAGAATCAGTATGTTTAAATCCAAAACTTACTACTAATACTAAATTAATTTTATTACCATTTTTAAAGTTTTGACATATATTCTTTCTATTATTTTCTGATAGTGGAACTTGAATTATTGCTACTCTAGCACCACCCTTTCTTATTTCATACATTTTCGGATTCCTTATTGGTAGTACAACTCGTTGTATACTTTTTGATAGAAATTCAAAATAATTCATAGAATACACTTTACTAAATACATCACATACTTCTTGTAAATTGTCTGTTTTTAAAATATCTTTAACATCATTAAAAATTATTGGAACACCGTTTTCATCATTTAAAAATATTATATAATTTTCTTGATCATTAGAATTTGTTACTATTTCTTCTGGCGGAGTTACTATACTTTTATTTTCTATTTTTTCATAGTCCTTATCTAATTTATCTAGAATTGAAACAATACTATCAGCAGTTTCTTTTATACTTTCTTTATATTCATCTATTCCAAATAAGATAATTTCTTCATCAGTTAACCCTGTTAGCATTTTCCAATCATTTATTAACTTTTTCATCTTATCTAAATTTTTCATAAATACAATATCTGTAAAAGAAATATCTAGTTTAAGAGAATTTAAACCAACTTCATCTCCTATTTGTAAATAACCATAAGCAATGTCTATAAGCCTTTTTTTATCATCATCATAACTATCAAAGATAAATCTTGATTTTTTAGATAATTCTAAATATTTATCTAGTCTAACACTTTCTATTGTCAATATATCATCATATTCTATATCTAATTGTACTTTTTCTGGTTGTTCTTCTTTTTTACCATATGTATTGATAATATATTCAAAGATAGCTAATATATTATCTTTATTATTTTCTAAATTAGGTAATAAATTTTGAATTATATCCTCATAAATTAATTTCCACTTATCTATTCCTGAAGCCTCATATATTTCTTTTCTTCCACTAATTGTAAACTCACCATCTAAAAGTTCTAATAAAGAACTATCACCATTAACTCCTTTTAATTCTGATAAAATAATACTTATTTTATTTACTATACTTTGTTCTTCTAGCGTTAAATTTCTTTTAGGAATTTCTTTTGGTATTTCTAGTGCTGAAGAAGTAGGTATTTCTTCACTAATTTCTTTAGTTATCTTACTAATTTTTGTATCAATTTCTTTTATTCTACTACTTATTACTAACTTTTGCTTATTTAATTGATAAGTAATATTATATTTAGAAAATTCTGTTATTAAGTTTAATATTACTTCTTTATCTAATGTTGAACTTTTTATAAATTCAAAAAAAGTCCATAATTCATCTAGTTCTAGAGGTTTCTTAACGCCTCCTACATCAAATAAACTTAGATAGTTTTCATATATACTTATAATTGCTTGAGATTCTTCATCTTTTCTTTTTAATTTATATATTTGTATTTCTAAAGTTCTTAGTAAGTTGCTTAATCTATCTGTAATTATTTTGTAATATTCATTTGCTTCTACTATTTGAGGATCATTACTTAAAAAAGGATTATCAAGATAACTACTATATACACACAATAAGCGATAGCTTTTTACTAAATTTTGATCGTTTTTTAAAATTTCATTACAAATTATATCATGGATAGAGGCATCTAGTTTATTTAATTCATTTTTAGGAGTACTTAAAAACAAATTAATTGCATTGTATAACTTTAAAATATCTTCACTTTTATCCTGTTTTAAATTATTAATTTTTAATTCTAAATATTCTTTTAATACTTCATATATGTTTTGCATTTGTCCACCCCTATTTTAGTCGTTTATTGTATTCTGATATTTTTAAATTATTATATTTTTCAGTAAACAAATCATATGCTGCCTTAAAAAATGTTATATCTAACTTTAATAAGATTTGTAACTCAACTATTTTCTTTTTTATATATTGAATTATACTATCACTAAAATATAATTTGTTATTTAATAATTCTTCTATTTCTTTTATAGTTTCTTCTAATATATGTTTAATCTCAGGATTCGTTACCTTTACTCTTTTAATTCTTTCTATTTCTAATCTTATTTTATCCTCTTCTGTTATTTTTTTATCGTCAACATTATAAATTTTACACTCATAGTTATTTAATTCATCTTCTACATCTTCAAGTTTATTTAACCTATTAGTTTTCTTATAAAAATTAAATAAGCTAACAAATAATAGTTTTTCTTCTGTCGATGCTAAATTATCATTATAAATATATTTCTTTATTAAGTTAATATCTAGTGCTTCTTTTTCCATTTTAAGACCTCCTAATCTACCATAATTCTATCATTTTTTTGTTTTAAAGTAAATAAAAAAAGAAACTTTATTTAGTCTCTTGATTAAATCCATATTTTTTATTGAATTTTTCTACTTGTCCTTTTCTTCCACCAAGAGTTTGTTTTCCTGTATAGAAAGGATGACATTTAGAACATACTTCAACACTAATATTTTCTTTTGTTGATTTTGTTTTAAAAGTATTTCCACAAGCACATGTTACAGTAGCTTCAACATAATTTGGATGAATATTTGCTTTCATTTTATCTCTCCTTCCGCCATGACAAAAGTCATAGAAATATAAATACGCATAATATTATATCAGTATTTATTTATTTTTTCAACTATTATTTGTGAAATTTTTTGATATCCCCAATTATTTAAATAAAAATTAGTGTTATTTGTAAAGTAATTAGCATTATTATTAATTATTTTATCTAAATCTATAAATTCAAATCCTCTTTTATTTACTATATTTTTAAGTTTATAATTAACATAATTAAATATATCTTTATTATTATTTGTCGTATTATAATAACCTAGTACTATTACTTTTTTATGATTATATCTATCTACTTCTTTTAACAATAATTCCATGTCATTTAACATACCATCTATATAGCTATATATATTGTTGTTATCTACAAGTATTTTATAATAAAATTCATTCATACCTAATGATATAGTTACAATATCTGCTTTCTTTAATAATTCATTAATAGATATATGATCATTATTAACTACTGTTTCTTCTTTGTATTTTATTATTCTAAGTAAATCTGTAATTCGATAATCTTTATCCACAAAACTGTTGTTAAACCCTTTTAATTTATTCTTACTAGTTAAATAATCTTTAATGCTATCTGAATAATTATAAACTGATACATTGCCTTGATTTGTTATCCCTTTAGCTATACCATCTCCAATAGAAAGGTAATATAATTCATTATCAATAGTTAAATTATATATAAAATAACAAGATAGAAAAAGAATTAATATAGATATAATTTTTTTCATAGTTTTACCTCATTAAATTATATTATATTAATTCTATTTTAGCACCTACTTCTTTTAATTTTTCGACAATGTTATCATATCCTCTTAATATATATTTTACATTATCAATATTTGTTGTACCTTCTGCAATTAAACCACATATTAGCATAGAAGCACCACCCCTTAAATCTGTAGCATTAACTTCACAACCAATAAGTTTTGTCTTTCCTCTTACTATTGCCGTTCTATTTTCATTAACTTTAATATTTGCGCCCATTCTTACAGTATCAGGAATATTTTGAAACCTGTTTTCCCAAATAGTTTCAGTTACTTTACTTAATCCATTACATTGTGTTAAAAATGGTATTAATGGTTGTTGTAAATCTGTAGGAAAACCTGGATACACTAGGGTTTTAACTTTTACAGCTTTATAGTTACCTACTTCTTTTACGGTTATATAATCTTCTCCTATTTCCATTTTTACTCCTGCTTCCTTTAATTTAGAAATAAGTGATTCAATATGACTTGGTATTATTTTATTTATTGTTAGGTCATTACCCAATAAAGCTGCAATTATTAAATATGTACCTGCTTCTATTCTATCAGGAATTACTTCGTGAAAACATCCTTTTAATGTATTTACTCCTTCTATTTTAATAATACTAGTACCCGCACCAGTTATTTTAGCTCCCATATTATTTAAATAAGTAGCTACATTTACAATTTCTGGTTCTTGAGCAGCATTCTCTATAATAGTTTTACCTTTTGCTCTTACAGCTGCCAACATTATATTAATTGTTGCTCCAACACTAGGAATATCTAAATATATTTTATTTCCTATTAATTCTTTAGCTTCTATTTTTATATAATTTCCTTCTTCACAAATAGTAGCTCCTAATTTTTCAAATCCTTTTAAATGTAAATCTATTGGTCTTTCGCCAATTGAACATCCACCAGGAAAATACATTTCTACTTTATGAAATTTACCTAATAATGCCCCCATAAAATAATATGATGCTCTTAACTTTATTGATAACTCTTCAGGAATAACCTTATTCTCTACACATTTAGAATCTATCGTAACACAATTATTTACTCTTTTAACGTTAGCATTTAAACACATTAATATTTCTTCTAAACTATCAACATCAGAAATTTCTGGAACATTTGTTATTGTTGTTTCTTCATCACATAATATAGCAGCAGGAATTAAAGCTACTGCACTATTTTTAGCGCCACTTATATTTATTACTCCTTTTAATAAGTGCCCACCTTCTATTTTAATTTTAGACATAAAGTTTCCTCCTAACTTATTATATGTAATATATTGGTTTGTGCTTTTTCATAAAAATACTATTATTATGTCCCTTTTTAGCCAGTTTATTGTAGCATACTTAATTATTTATTGTCAATTATTTTATTTTTTATAATATCTTCTATTTCTTTCACTGCTATATCCAACTTATCATTAACGACTACATAATCATAAAAATATCTATTTTCATTTTCAACTATAGCTATTTTTAAACGTTTATCTATTTCTTCTTTAGTTTCTGTTCCTCTTTTAATTAATCTATTCTTTAATTCTTCCATTGAAGGGGGCAATACATATATTAATAAACTATTGTCAAATTCATTTTTAATATTTTTGGCTCCTTGTACATCAATTTCGCTTATAATATTTTTCCCTTGATTTAATTTTTTCAAAACTTCACTTTTTAAAGTGCCGTAATATTCATTATTATATATAGCATATTCTATAAATTCATTGTTTTTTATTTTATTTATAAACTTTTCTTTAGTTGTAAAATAATAATGTATTCCATCTTTTTCATAATTTCTTTTTTCTCTTGTAGTCATTGATACGGAATATTCAAAATCAATATTTTTATTTTTTAGAAGAAGATCACAAATTGTACCCTTCCCAACCCCTGAAGGTCCTGATATAACTATAAATATTCCTTTTTTCATCAGTTTTTTTTCTTTCCTTTTTTATTTATACTTTTAATTTCTTTTTTCTCATCTGTTTCCACATCTATTTCTTCCAAATTTATACTATCTTCTTTACTTTCATTTTCGTTATTATTGTTTTCTAACATATCTTGTTTAGGTTTATTTTTTCTATTATTAATTATTTTTTCCAAAAGATCTCTAAATGGTGGAACAAAAAAACTAATAACAGGTATTTTATAATTATCGTAATACCATGTTTTCATTGAAGTAATAATTACAATTAAGCTAATTAATACAGTAATGGTTACTGATAATATATTCATTGTTGATACTACTAAAGTAGATCCCGAAAAATTATTCAAGTTTAATCCAACATTATAACTTTTAGGAAACATTATAATCCAAATTAAATTAAATATGAATGTTATCATTGATGTTGTTATATATAAAACCGTTGCTTGAGCCATTTGCTCTTTTACAAATTCACTCTTTTTTTCTACTATATATATTACTAGTGGAAATAACCATGCAAAATAATTAATGCTTGTTATCCATGACAAAAATAGTCCCCCTAGATAACCCAATAAAACAATAATATTAGCATCTATTCCACTTATAGATGATTTATTATCTTTCATATACTTTCCTCCATTTTCAAATTAATTATACTATATTTTGAATTTTTAGTCATTGTTTTTATCATATTAAGCAATTTTTTACACAAATTGTGATATAATTAAACATATATTTATGTTTTCACATATTTTAAACATAATTTTATTATACTTTTATATGGAGGGATCTTTATGAAAATATATAATTCATTAACAGATAAAATTGAAGAATTTAAACCAATTAAAGAGAACGAAGTTACTATGTATGTATGTGGACCAACTGTTTATAATTATGTACATATAGGTAATATGCGACCTGTAATAACTTTTGATATGGTCTATAATTATTTTAAATATTTAGGCTATAAAGTTACTTATGCCTCTAATTTTACTGATATTAATCCTAAAATAATTGCTATGGCAAAAGAATTAGGTATAACTGAAAGAGAAGTTGCTGATAAATTTATCAATGCATATTTAAAGGATTTAGAAAATTATAATTGCTCTAAAATTGATAAAAGGCCAACGGTTATAGAACATTTAAATGATATTTTTACTTTCATAGAAAAATTAATTGAAAAAGATTACGCTTATGAAAAAGATGGAGATGTTTATTTTAGAGTTAATAAAATTAAAGATTATGGTATTTTATCTAATCAAAATATATCAGAACTAGAAGCTGGTTCTAGAGTAGAAATTGACGATAAAAAAGAAGATCCTTTAGATTTTGCTTTATGGAGAAAAACAACTGAAGGGGAACAATTTGATTCACCTTGGGGAAAAGGAATTCCTGGTTGGCATACGGAATGTGTAGTAATGATTAATAGTATATTTGGTAAAAAAATTGATATTCATGGGGGAGGAGTTGATTTAAAATTCCCACATCATGAAAATGAAATAGCACAAAGCATGGCTTTAAATAATAATCATTTAGCAAATTATTGGATGCATAATGGCCATATTAATGTTGATGGAGAAAAGATGAGTAAAAGTTTAGGTAATTTTATATTAGCAAAAGACTTTATAAAAATGCATGATGCTAACATAATTAAAATTGCTTTATTTAAAACACACTATAGATTACCTCTTAATTTTACTGATGATTTATTCAAAGAAGCAGATAATATTAATAATAAAATATATAATGCTTTAAAAGCTGCTAAACTACTATTAGTTTTAAATGAGGCTCATTTAATTAATAACACTGTAAAAGATCAAAAATTTGAAGAATATATGAATGATGACTTTAATACTCCAAATGTTATTACTTATTTACTTGATTTATTAAAAGAAATGAATATTGAAATTAGACAAAAAGGAGAAAATGTATTACTTTTATATAACAAAATATTGGTAATAACTAATATTTTAGGATTAGTATACAATCTGCCAGAAATTACAAAAGAAGATATAGATAATTATAATAAATGGCAAGAATATAGAAATTTAAAAGATTTTGAAAATGCTGATATTTATAGAAATAAATTAATTGAAAAAAATATTATTTAAGGAGATGATATAATGGATTTTTACTTAGTTAATTATGGACTTATGTTTTTAGGAATAATTATTACATTAATAGCCCAAATATTTGTTAGTTCTAGTTATAGTAAATATAAAAAAGTAAGAAATAAAAATGGACTTACAGGATTTGAAGTTGCAAGAAAAATACTTGATGAAAACGGACTTCAGGATATTCATATAGTAGAAATTAAGGGTAATTTAACCGATCATTATGATCCTAGCAGAAAAGTAGTTCGTTTATCTACAGAAATATTTAATGGTTCTTTAATTGCATCAACTTCTGTTGCCGCTCACGAATGTGGCCACGCAATTCAAGACAAAGAAAACTACAATTTTATGAGAATAAGAGGAAAATTAGTTCCTATTGTAAATTTATCTTCTAAATTAGGTTATTTTGCAATTTTTATTGGTATTATTTTTAGCTTATTTGATTTAGCAATATTTGGAATTGTTTTATTACTTGCCATGTTATTATTTGAATTAGTTACTCTTCCAGTTGAATTTGATGCTTCTAATAGAGCAGCTATACAAATTGATAAGCTTAAATTATTGGAAGATAATGAAAAAGATCAAAGTAAATCTATGTTAAAAGCAGCGGCATTTACTTATGTTGCAGCTTTAGTTACTACATTACTAGAAATATTAAGATTATTTTTATTAGCAACAAATAGAAGAGATTAATATGATCCCCTATATTAGAAAAAATTAGGGGGTTTTTATATTTACTAAAATTGTTCTTACTAAAAGTTCCAATTTTCTATTACTAACTACTATTTTTATACTTAATTTGCTTTCTTTTCCATTTTTTGTTATAATTTAGTTGGTGATTTATTATGAAGATTAATAGCGTTAATCAACCAATTACTGCGGTAAGGAAGAGTCAATATCCTGAAGATAATAAATGTGAGTTTTTATTAGTAGGAAGAAGTAATGTTGGAAAAAGCAGTTTTATTAATACGTTAATTAATAGAAAAAACTTTGCTAGAACTTCTGCTACTCCTGGAAAAACACAAACATTAAACTTCTTTTTAATAAACGATGAATTTTATATTGTTGATGTTCCTGGATATGGATTTGCAAGAGTTAGTAAAAAATTAAAAAATAAGTTTGGAATGATTATAGAAGATTATCTAGAATCACGACATAATTTAAGAAATGTTTTTATGCTTGTAGATTTTAGACATAAACCAACTAGTGATGATGTCATGATGTATAATTTTTTAAAATATTATAATATTCCCGTTACAATAGTAGCAACAAAAGCAGATAAAGTTAAAAAAAGTATGTATGACAAAAATAAAAATTTTATAACTAAAGAATTGGGAATATCTGATGATAATATTATATTATTTTCCACTATAACAAAGGTAGGAAAGGAAGAAATACTAAATAAAATTGAAACTATGTTAATTGACTAGTTTCATTTTTTATGAAGCTTTCATACATTATTTTAGGTGGTATTATGTACTTTAAATGTTTATGCAATGATCAATATAGAATAATTATTGATAATACAGAAATAAACAATATTAATATTTTTGATAATACTGAATTAAAACAGTTTATTGGTAAAATATTACCTAAATACTTAAAAAGAATAACTACTAATGGTTTCTTAACTCTAGATATTTATTGGAATAACTATTTTGGAATGATTTTAGAAATAAAAAAAGAAAAAAGAATTAATAAATTAAATTATATAGATATGAATATAAAATTTCATCTTAATAGTGATTTTTTATATAAAATTGATTACTTTGATTTAAAAGAATTAAGTAGTATTAAAAAACAAAAAATTTATTTTTATAAAAATAATTATTACTTAAAACTTATTAATCCTATATCACTTTATGATCATATTAAATTAATGGATTATAGTGAAATTGTTTATAGTGATTATTATGATATTATACATAAAGGAATCAAACTATATATATAGTTTGATTTTATTTTATTTAATGATATAATATTCAAGGAAAGAGGTGTTATTATGAAGTTACCAACTGTTGCTTTAGTAGGAAAACCTAACGTTGGAAAATCAACTGTTTTCAACAGACTTGTGGGAAAAAGAATTTCAATTATTGAGGATACGCCCGGAGTTACTAGAGATAGAATTTATGGTGATGTTAATTATAAAAATTTTAAATTCCACTTAATTGATACGGGGGGAATAGATGTAAGTAAAGACATATTTAATGATGAAATAAAAATACAAGCAGAAATAGCTATTGATGAAGCGGATATTGTTGTTTTTATTGTTGATGGAAAAGAAGAACTAAATGCTAATGATTATGAAATTAGAGATATATTAAAAAAATCAGGAAAAGAAGTTATTGTAGCAGTTAATAAAATTGATAATAAAAATAGAGATGAAAATATATATAATTTTTATGAATTAGGGTTTGAAACAGTAATTGGTATATCTGGGGAACATAATTTAGGAATAACAGAACTACTAGATAATATTACCAAAAACTTTAAACCAATTATTGAAGAAGATATTGATGATAATACTATAAAATTTTCTATTATTGGAAGACCCAATGTTGGAAAAAGCAGTTTAATTAATGCCTTATTAAACGAAGAAAAAGCTATAGTTAGCAATATAGCAGGAACTACAAGAGATGCTGTTGATACACCATTTAAATATGAAGGAATGAATTTTGTTGCAATAGATACTGCAGGAATTAGAAAAAGCGGAAAAATTTATGAAAATATAGAAAAATATAGTGTTTTAAGAAGTATGAAAGCTATTGAAAGAAGTGATGTTTGTGTTCTTGTTATTAATGCTGAAGAAGGAATTATTGAACATGACAAACATATAGCTAGTTATGCTTTAGAAGCAGGTAAAGCAATGGTTATAGTGGTAAACAAATGGGATAAAGTTAAAGACAAAAATGATATTGCATCATTTACCAAATTAATAAGGGCAGAGTTTAAATTTTTATCATACGTTCCAATAGTATTTTTATCGGCACTTACTAAAAAAAGAATACATACTCTTATGCCAGAAATAATTAAAGTTTATGAAAATAGTAAAAAAGAAATAAAGACAAGTATACTAAATGATGTTATAAGAGATGCTGTATTATTAAATGAACCCCCATCTTATAAAGGAAAAAGACTAAAAATATATTTTGTTAATCAATCAGGGACAAAACCTCCTAAATTTACTTTTAGTGTAAATAGTAAAGGATTAATTCATTTTTCATATGAAAGATATCTAGAAAACAAACTAAGAGAAAACTTTGATTTAGAAGGTACACCAATAATATTACAATTTAAAAACAAAAATGAATAACAAAAATAGGCCTTCTACATATATTATATTGTAGGAGGTTTTTTAATGAGTTTTTCAGATAGCTTTTTTAAGAAAATAGAGAAAAAGACTAATGTTAATAAGGAAACCATTTTATCTTTGGCTAATAAATTACAACAAGGTAATATGAAAGATGAAAATACTTTAAGAGAAGTAATTCATGATATATCTAATATGACGGGTAGGGAAGTATCAAAAGAAAAGGAACAAAAAATCATTAATGCTGTATTAAATGATAAAGTTCCTTCTAATTTAGATAAATTTATTGACAATGAATAATATTATTATTGGAATCGTTGCTAGAGATGAGGAAATAAACAAAACAAAATATCAAGCTATAACAAAAAATAATTTAAAATATTTACACAATAAATGTAATTATATTGGAATATTAAACTATGATAATAAAACTAATATTAATACTGATATTTTAAATATATGTGATGGAATAATATTTCAAGGTGGAAGTAATATTTATGAATATCATTTTGATATATTAAAATATGCAATTGAAAGAAAAATACCCGTTTTAGGAATATGTATGGGACACCAAATTATCGGACTATATAGTAATAATCAGAAAGAAGAAGATTTAGTAAAAGTAAATAATCATTATACTTTAACTAATACTCATAAAATAAATATTAATAAAAATTCTATTTTATATAATTTATTTGGTAAACAAATTAATGTAAATTCAAGGCACTTGTATAAATTAGAAAAAGTAACTAAACCTTTTATTATATCTGCTTATTCTGATGATAATACAATTGAGGCAATAGAATTTATTGATAAAGATCACTTTATTTTAGGAGTTCAATGGCATCCAGAAGATATGACAGATATGAACTGTCTATATGATACTTTTATAAATGAAATAAAAAGAAGAAAAAATAAGATAATTAATTAATCTTATTTTTTTCATATTTACATAATATATTACATAGTATTTTAATGAATAAAAAGAAAGAAGAGGTATATTATGGAAAAAATAGAAGTTATTAAGAGTATTGCGGAAAGAACTGGAGGAGACATTTATTTAGGCGTTGTTGGTGCCGTAAGGACAGGAAAATCAACTTTTATAAGAAAATTTATGGAGACATTAGTAATTCCTAATATTCAAGATGAACTAGAAAGAAAAAGGACTTTAGATGAACTACCACAAGCTGCTGCAGGTAAAACAATTATGACTACAGAGCCTAAATTTGTGCCAGCAACTGCTGCTAAAGTGCAAATTGATGATTTTAGTGCTAATATTAGAATGATTGATTGTGTTGGTTATGTCATAAATGCTGCTAAAGGATATGAAGATGAAAATGGTCCTAGATATGTAATGACTCCATGGGTGTTGTTGAATAAGTGATACCCAAATATAAAAATAAAGAAATACCTTATAAAATAAGGATAAAAGGCAATATTTCACTTTATTAGTTAAAGGCTAAAATTTAGAAAGTGAGATATTTTTTTATGGAAAATAAGGAAATTTTTAAAAATAGTGAATTAATTCCTTTGCTGATAAAATATGTTAAGGTAAATAAAGTTGTATTTCCTATTGAGAAAGTAAAGTATTTATCTAATGCAGAAGTTATAGATGTATTAAAGAATTGTATTGATAAGGAAGAAATATATAATCCTAACTATGAAATGGTTAAAAATATTACTTTATTAGATGATAATGATTTAAAAGATATATACCCTCTTATAAAAGAAAGTATGGAAAAAATCAATTACGATTATATGAGAGATATTAAAGATTTAGTTAATAATGTTAAATCAAGAAAGAAAGGTAAAAAATATTCTTTTGAAGAACATTTAAAGGCATTAATAATTGCTCTACTTTCTAATCATAGATGGGGAGATAATAATATTAGGGAAAATATGGATGCTATTGATGAAATATTTCATAATTATAATAAGAATTATTTAAAAGTTGTTGAACCAAGTGTTTTAGTTAATAAGTTAAGGAAGATTCATTGCACTAACCCAATGATTAGTTATCAAATGAAAGCATTATCTAAAAATATAATGGTATTAGAACAAATAGAAAAAGATTATGGAAGTTTAGATAAGTTTGTAAGTAAAGAAAAACCTAATGACATAGCAAATATGTTTAACAGTGGTAAATATAAATTAATACAAGTTGGACGAGCTTTTGCTTATGATTATTTAAAAAGAGTTGGAGTTAATACTTGCAAAAAGAGTTCTCAATTAGAAAGATTATTTGGTAGTCATAGACTAGGAATTGTTGAAAATGCTAATGCTACTGAACAACAAGTATTAAATATTATAAAAAAGATTGCTGAATTAAATAACTGTGATGAGATAATCGTAGAATCAATAATCCAACAATTTTGTTTATTAAGATCTGCTAACATTTGTGGAGAACACCCTAACTGCGAGAAATGTAAGATAAGAAATTATTGTCATTATAACAAGAGATATGATGATTAATGTAATTAAAGGTATGTTTAACGACATATCTTTTTTGTTGTTTAAAAAGAAAGGAGAAATGATATATGGAATTAAATTATGCAATATTTAGAAGTGAACCTATTATGACTATACCTGATTTAGCCCAAATAGGATCACATAATAAGCGAGAAAAGAAAGCTTATCAATCAAATAAAGATATTAAAATAGAATTAAGTAAAAATAATATAGAACTTGTTCCACTAGATATGAAATATACTAAAGGTTTTGATAAACTAACAAAAGAATATAAAAAAGAACACGAAGAAAGAATGAAAACTGAACGAGCTGATAGAAAGAAAAGATACCATGAAATGTTAAATAGTTCCAAAAATTGTGTTGCTGATGAATTAATTTTTACTGCTACTCATACTTTCTTTGATGGTATGTCTAGAGAGCAAATAAAAGAATGGGCAGATACTTGTATGGAATTTGTTTATAAAGATTTAGGTTATAAAAAAGAACAAATTTTACATGCAACTGTCCATTTAGATGAATTAACACCTCATGTTCATTGTGTTGTTGTTCCACTTGTTAAGAAATTGGATAAGAGAACTAATACTGAAAGATATACCATATCTAAAAAACAATATATTAGAGATAAAATACACCTATCACAATTACAAGATATGTATCATAAAAGTCTAACTGAAAAAGGTTATGATCTAGAACGAGGTATTAAAGGTAGTGATAATAAACACATTAAAATAAAAGAATATAAACAACTTACTAAAAAATTAAATCACGAATTAAATGCTAAAAGTGATAGATTAGATAAAGCGATGAGTGAGTTTGAAGAACAAATGAAAACAAATAAAAAGATTCCTTTTGATAATAAACATGTTATTTTAGAAAAAGAAACTTTTGATAGTATGAATAATGTTATTAATGAATCTAAAAAAGTAATGGAATTGCAACCTAAACTACAAACAATATTTAATAAAGTTGATAGTTATGCTAATAGTTATAAATCACTAGAAAAAGAAAATCAAAAATATAGGAAAGAAATAAGTAAACTAGAATATGAAAATCAAAACCTAGAACAAGAAAATAGAAGTTTAATTTATAGATTAAGTGAACTATTTCAACTATTAAAGAAATTTTTAAGAAAATTATTACAACGAGGTAATGATTATACTAAAGATGAAACTGCTGATGTTGTTAAAGATTGTTATGATAATAGTGAGTTTGATATGGGAGATGTTGTAAGAATATCTAAAGGAACAACTAAACAAGATGAATTATTTGATTATGTTGAAGCACCAGATTATTATAAAGAAAGAGTTAGAGATTATGATGAAGAAGAATACGATAAAGATGATTTTGATTTAAGTAGATAAATTTAAAAAATACTCTTGATTTTTTTGATTGTTAGAGTGATAAATAGAAAAACAGAAATTTGAAATTATACCCTATTTAAATGCTTATAGTTGAGTTTTAAGTTAAGGTTTAATCTCTTATCTGTTCTTTAAATAAAGTGCCTTAAATGGCGTATTTGAAAGGAGAATATTTATGTTATTAGATGATAATACCGAGAAAGTTATTGATTTAGTTAATATGTTTGATGATTTAAAAGGAATTGATAAGATTAGATTAGCAATACACCTACTTGAAGATATAGGGTTTACACCTATTTATGATATTAATAACTTCATTAAACTTCTAAAAAATGTATTATTAATACTAGATCATGAATCTAAAAATGTAATAACTAACTTTGCTAAATATAAGAACCTATTATTTATTTCAGCAAAGTATATGGAGCTATCATTATTAGAAAAGCGAAAGTTTTCATTAGAAATGCTGTTTAATATCTTTCAATATGACTTTAATAATGAAGAAATAAATACCAAAATCAATGAACAATTAAATGTATATGATTATTGTTATTCACTAAATGTATTATAAAAGCGAGAATATGTTATTTTTTTTAGCATACTCTCGCTTTTTTTATTTGCCTATTTTTTGATTATTAGTTCTTCCAACAATCCAATCCATAGAAACATTATAAGTTTTACAAATATAATAAAGATTAGTTGTATTAATTAGATAATGACCTGTTTCATAACCACTATATGTTGTTTGAGATATTTTGCAATCATCAGATAATTTTTGTTGAGATAGATTTAAACTTTTTCTTAACTCTTTTAATTTTTTACTAATTTTAACTTTGTCAGTTTTAAAATGACCATAAGTAATATTCTTTCTAATTAAACCACATATAAAATCTAATGAGAAATCATACATATCACAAAATTTAATTAGTTTAGGTAAAGGTATTGAATCGTGAGCAGTTTCCCATGATCTAACTGCTGAATCAGATACACCAAATATATAACCCAGTTCAGATTGTGTCATTTCTAATTCTTCTCTAGCATATCGTAAATTATTATCAAACATAACTATCACCGATACTATTGTCCCATTAAAATTAGTTTTAACTACGAAACCGAAGATTATTCGTTAAAAAAGTGATATAATTAAATTGTAATAAATATTTAAGTATTGGAGGTGCATTATGACTAAAAAGAAAAATGATGATAATGAGTTATTTAAATCATTATTAAAACTAAATATTAGATATGCTATTGAAGATTCAAATATAAATATAAGAATGATAGATAATAGAATAAAGTCTTATCAAACATTAATTGGCCACTTAGAAGATAATAAACCTTTCTTCTTTCAAAAAAAGAAACTTATTGAATATAACAATAAGAAAGAAGAATATGAAAATAAAATATCTGAATTATATGCTCAATTAGGAGGAGAATATGATTTAATTGAGAAATTATATTCTGATATATAATGATATATTATATAAAATAAAATGTTAGTAAAATAGTAATCTTATGATTAGTATATTAATAAAAAAATATGTAAAAAGTATGATATAATTAAACAGACAGATAAATAGTAATTTGAAGAGGTGTTGTAGTATGAAATATAAAAAAATTCACAAAAGAAGATTAACAAAATTTGGAAAAATATTTTTAAGTTTGATTATAGTCTTGATGATTGGAATTTTTAGCTTATGCTTTAGTAACTCTAAAAATAATTTATATGAAAAGCAAGAAACAGATAATTACTCGATTGAAATTAATTATCCTAAGGTAAAAAATGAAAATTTATTAGCTTATTCAACTGAATATATAAAAAACAAAGAAGAAGAATTTAAAAATGATATAAGTGATTTAGAAAATATGAATTCAATGAAATATGATTTTAAAACTGATTATGAAATAAGTGAAAACGAAGATATTTTAGGAGTTCATTTAACAGTTTATGAATATACAGGAGGAAATCATTATATGAGAAGTGATAAATCTTATTATTACAATAAAAATGATGATAAGATAGTGTCAATTACAGATTTTTTAGCAAACGATAAATCTCTAGAAAGATTATCAACTCTTTCTTACTATTATGTTATGAAATATAGTAATGATAATAATTTAGAATTTGATGAAGATATGGTCAAAAGTGGGTTAGAAAGTAATTCAAATAACTTTGAGCATTTCAATTTTATAGATGATGGATTAGAAATAATATTTCCACCATATCAAGTTGCGTATTATTCAGCAGGTGAAGTCAGAATATTAATTCCATATAGTGAATTAAATGGAATAATAAAGAATGAATATTTAAAATATAGTAAAACAGAAAATATCTCAAATACTCGAAATAGAGATTTAAAAGAATTTAGCAATAAAAAGTTAATCGCATTTACATTTGATGATGGTCCAAGCTACATTGGTACAAATAAATTGCTGGAAAATTTAGATAAGTATAATGCTCGTGTAACATTTTTTGTTTTAGGGGATCGTGTAAATGATTATAAGGATACATTAAAAAGAGCTCATGATATGGGTAATTTGATTGGTAGTCATACTTATAGTCATTCAAATCTTTTAAAGCTAGATGATTATGCAGTTATAAATGAAATAAAGAAGACTAATGATGCGATAAGAAATGTAGTTAATAGTGAAACACTTTATTTAAGACCACCTTATGGAAATATCAACTCAAATATAAAGACAATATCTAATATGTACACTATTCTATGGGATCTTGATACAGAAGATTGGAAATATAAAGATGCAAATAGAATAGCAAATTATATAGTAGAAAATGCCCATGATGGTGCAATAGTATTATTACATGATTTATATGAAACATCTGTAGATGGTGCTTTGCTGGCTATGGAAAAATTACAAAATGAGGGGTATGCTTTTGTAACTGTTGAAGAAATGGCTACTTTAAAAAATGTTAAATTAGATAAAGAAAAAAGTTATTTTTCTATCAAATAAATAATACAAATTACAATTTATAAAGTAGATCTTTATAAGATTTACTTTTTTTGTGATATAATTTAAAGAGAGAGATAAATAGTAAGTTGTCAAGGAGAAATATAGTTATGGAATTTAGCAAAAAAATACAAGAATTAAGAAATAAAAATAAATTAACACAAGAACAATTTGCAGAAAAATTATATGTATCACGAACTGCAGTATCAAAATGGGAAAGTGGGAAAGGTTATCCTAGCATTGATTCATTAAAATATATATCAAAAATATTTAATGTTTCAATTGATGAACTATTATCAAATGAAGAAATAATAGATATTGCTAAAAATGAAAATACTTCTAACATTGAAAAAATAAATAATTTAGTATATGGATTACTTGATATAATGATTATTTTATTTATCTTTTTACCACTTTATGGACAAAAAATTGGAGAAAAATTTTATACAGTATCTTTAATTAGTTGTACTGATATAGGAAATACTATAAAAACAATATACTTTATTACTTTGATTTTTATATCTATAATTGGAATTGTAGAAATTGTATATAATTTTATAGATGACAAGAAAATACGAATTATAGTTAATATTGTTTCACTTATTATTCAAACAATTGCAATATTATTTTTTGTAATGACAAGACAACCTTATGCAACATCAATAATGTTTATGATATTGATTATAAAAATGTCATTGATAATTAAAGATAATTTTAATAAGAAAAAAGTATTATGAGTGCCTAAAAATAGGCAGTGTTACTAAAAGTGTCAAACAAATATATATGTAGTGAGAGAAAGTTTCTTGATAGATATAAAATTTCATAATAAACTAAAAATGGGCTTACCCAGAAAGGAGAATCAAATATGGATTATATCATTGAAACAGAAAATCTTACGAAGCGATACGGAACAGCCACCGTTGTC
>CALVPR010000007.1 GCA_944351765.1 uncultured Bacilli bacterium | reverse complement strand
GGAATATAAATTCCCGTGAAGTAGAAAAAACTTACCGTGAGGTAAGTTAGTCAAAATTTATTTTGACTTTTGTTCTATAATCTTCTAAATCTTTGTTTGATAGATTACCGATATAGAGTGTTTTAGAATAATTAAATGCTAGGAAAGTAATTCCTTTAATAATAACTCTATGTGGCTCTATATAAGATAAATTAGAGTGTTCTATATTTCTTATATTGCCATTTATTATTTTCGGTTTAGTATTACAAAAGTCACATATAAACTCAATTTTCTTTTTTAACTCAGTTTCAAACTCTATTGGTTTACTTACAATATTAATCATAATAAAATCCTTTCTTAAAACAAAAAAATATCAACTTCATTTAGAAATTGATACTTTTCTATATTAAGTTCAAACTATAAAAGTTCGAACAGATTTCCCAATGGAGGGGCCTACCGGATTTGAACCGGTGCTCAGGGAGTTGCAGTCCCATGCCTTACCACTTGGCTAAAGCCCCGTAACTTGGAACAAATTAATTGTATCAAAAAATAATTATTTTGACAATATATTATATGAAAAAAATAACATTTATGATATAATTTTATAGAGAGGTAAGAAAATGAAGAAAAAAGAAAGTATATTTTACGTAGCTATGAAAGTATTTTTATTTGTGAGTGTTATATTTTCATTAACTTATATATTTATGAAAAAATTTGTTTTGTAATATTAATATAAAGTGTGTTATAATATTGATTAAGAGGAGGAGTAATATGTACGGATATGGAAATTATTACAATTATAGTAATTCTTTGAACACTTCAGGATTAGAAAGTTTAGGGATTTGGATGATTATTTCAGTAGTAATTGCAATTGCAGGCGGAATAGTAGTTTATATTTTGTTTTTAAATAAAGAAAACGAAAATAAATTTACTGGTTTTACAGCATGGCTTTATGATTTCTTATCATTTAAGAAAATGTTACTTGAAACTATTTTAAAAGTATGTTATTTAATTACTGCAATTTATATAACACTAGTTGGATTAGGACTACTTTCAGTAAACATTTTATCTGCTCTTATGACAATTATTGTAGGAAATGTAGTTGCTAGAATTGCATATGAATTTTCATTGATTTTATTAACTATTTGTAGAAATACAACAGAAATTAATAAAAAATTAAAAAATCCTGAAAAACCAAAGAAGAAAGAAAATGAAGAATAGTAACTTAGGCGTCTAAGTTATTTTCTTTTTAAAGGAAGTGAATTATGAAAGTAGAATTATTAAGTCCAGTAGGAAATATGGAAAGTTTATATCAAGCAGTACATAATGGAGCAGATGCTGTATATTTAGGAGGCAAATCTTTTGGAGCTAGAAAATATGCAAATAACTTTACTAATGATGAATTAGTGGAAGCTATTAACTATGCTCATATATATGGCGTTAAAGTTTATGTAACTGCAAATACAATTATATATAACGACGAAGTAGAAGAATTTGTTAAATACTTAACTTTTTTACATAAGAATAATGTTGATGCTGTAATTATGCAAGATATTGGAATGATTAGTTTAATTAGAAAAGTACTTCCTAATTTAGAAGTACATGCTTCTACTCAATGTCATAATCATAATATTTATGGAATTAAATGTTTTAAAGATTTAGGAGTTACTAGGGTAGTTCTTGATAGAGAAATGTCTTTAAGTGAAATAAATAATATAAATATTGATATAGAGAAAGAAGTGTTTATTCATGGAGCATTATGTATAAGTTATTCTGGATGTTGCTTATTTAGTAGTTTAAATGGTGGTAGAAGTGGTAATCGTGGTGAATGTGTAGGATCTTGTCGTCTTCCTTATAAACTAATAGAAAATGATAAAGTAATTAATACTAAAGGTGAATATTTACTTAGCACTAAAGAATTAAATACTTTAGATAACTTAAAAGAAATATTAGATTTAGGTATTACTAGTTTAAAAATAGAAGGTAGAATGAAAAGCCCTGAATATGTTGGATTCATAACTAAATTATATCGAACTTTAATAGATAAATATTATAATAAAGAAGAAATGATTTTGACTAAAGAAGATATAGATAACTTAAAAGTGTTATTTAATCGTAAATTTACTAAAGGATTTTTATTTAACGACAATATTATTAATATTGAAAGTCCTAATCATCAGGGAATTAATTTAGGTAAAGTAGTTAAAACTACTAAAAATAGAATATATATAAAACTAAGTAGAGTATTGAATCAAGAAGATGGAATTAGATTTAAAGAAAGTAACACAGGAATGATTGTTAATATGTTATATGATAAACATGATAAATTAGTAAATAAAGGAAACCCTAATGACATTATTTCTATTCCTAATAAAGTTAATTTAAAAGCTGATGATACTGTACTTAAAACAATTGATAAAGACCTATTAAAAAAGTTAAATAATTATGGGGAGAAAAAAATAAAAGTTGATTATAAAGTTACTGCTAAAATAAATAAAGGATTATATATTAGTATTAGTGATGGAATAAATGAAGTAGAAGTATATGGAACTGTTGTAGAACCCTCTATTAATAATCCAGTAACTAAAGAAGTAATAATAGATAAGCTATCTAAATTAGGAAATACTCCTTTTATATTAAATAATATAGAAATAGATATAGATGATAATATATTTATTAGTTTAAAAGAATTAAATGAATTAAGAAGAGATTTGGTAACTAAATTAATAAATAAAAGAATAGAAAATAAAAAAGAAATAATAATTAATGAAATACCAAAGATAAAAGATAATGTAAAAACAAATAATGTTAGTGTAAATGTGTTAGTAAGAAATGAAGAACAATTACTTGCATGTTTAAACAAAGTAGATAATATATATACCGATAACTATAATTTATATTTAAAATATAAGAGTAATAATATTTATTATAGAACTAGTAGAGTAATGTCATCTTTTAATGAATTTAAAAATGAAAATATTTTAGCATCTGAATTAGGGAGTGTCTATAAATATAGTAAAAATAATAATGTTGTTAGTGATTATTTCTTAAATGTAGTAAATGACTATAGTATTAAGTTTTTTAAAGAATTAGGAGTTAAAAGAGTAGTAATATCTCCAGAATGTGACTTTAATAAAATAAAATTATTAAAAGATAAAGATATTGAAGTAATTATATATGGTAAGATGGAACTTATGATTATGAAGTATTGCCCATTAAAAGAATTATTAAATAATTGTAGTGTATGTAAAATTAATAAGAATAAATATTATTTACAAGATAGATTAGGTTATAAATATAGAATTATTCATAATAATTGCTTAACTCATATAATGCATTATAAAAATATTGATTATATTAATAATATAAAAGATTATATAGATATGGGAATTAAAAATTATCGAATAGAATTATTAGATGAAACCCAAATAGAAATTCAAAAATTATTAGAAAAAATACCTAAATATTATTAGGTATTTACATCATATACATCGAACTATCCGGTTCATTATAAATGTTAGTAGTAGTATTATTATACGATGCTTCTAATCTTGTAACTCTTTCATTTAATCTTTTTATTTGCCTTTCTATAATATTTAGTCTAGTATCAATATCATTATTATTAGAACTATTATTTTGATTACAAGGCATCATATTTTGATTACTATAAGGCATACTGTAATTCATATTAGGGTTTTGCATCATAGGCATCATTCCGTTAGGCATCATTCCTCCTTGCATCATAGGCATCATTCCATTAGGAAAAGGATTGGCTACATATCCATAATTACCATAATACATATCTCTATCATCTTTCATACTTTCACACTCCCGTTATTCTTTTCATTTTAATATATGCAAAATACCCAGATTGTGTTAAAATAAATTTGAAGGAAGTGTACTATGAGGTTAAGAAATGTAAAGGGTGCAAAAGATAAAATATTATTAAGTAATTACAATATAGATAATCCTTTTGATAATATTAATAATTGGAATAAAGTATTTAATAATAATAATCCTATTTGTATAGAAATAGGAATGGGTAAAGGGAAGTTTATAATAGAAAATGCTATTAAAAATCCTAACATAAATTATATTGGAATAGAAAAATTTGATAGTGTACTAGTACGGGCAATTGAAAAAGTAGAAGAATTAAATATATCTAATTTAAAATTTATTAGGATGGATGCTTTTAGAATTGATGAAGTATTTAATAAAGAAATAGATAAAATATATTTAAATTTTTCTGATCCTTGGCCTAAAGAAAGACATGCAAAAAGAAGATTAACTAGTCCTGTTTTTCTAGAAAAATATGATAAAATATTTAAAAATGATAATATAATAGAAATGAAAACGGATAATATAGATTTATTTAATTATTCTGTAGATAGTTTAAAAGAATATGGTTATAATATCGAATATCTTACTAATGATTTACATAAGGAATGTGCTAATAATATAATGACAGAATATGAAGAAAAATTTTCAAATTTGAATATTAAAATAAATAAATTAATAGCAAGGAAATGATTATGAAAACTAATTATATAGATATGTTTTATTTATATTTAAAAACTAATAAGAAATACTCTATGAATACAATTAATGCTTATTTAAGAGATATAGAAGAATTTACGGATTTTATAAATAAAGTAATTAATATAACTGATGAAGATATAAGTTTATATTTAGCACATTTATATAATGACAATAAGTTATCTAAAAGTAGTATAAGTAGAAAGTTAAGTTCTCTTAGAACTTTTTATAATTTTTTAGTAAAAGAGGGTATTATTGAATATAATTATTTTGTTAATATTAATAATCCTAAAAAAGGATTAGTTTTACCTAAATTTATAAATGAAAAAGACATTACTGATATTTTTGATGTATGTATGGGAGATGACCCAATACTAGAAAGAGATAGATTGATAATAGAAATATTATATTCTACTGGAATAAGAGTTAGTGAACTTATTAATATAAAATTAAGTGATATAAATTTTTATAACAATGAGATAAAAATATTGGGAAAAGGAAGTAAAGAAAGAATAGTAATATTTAATGATACCTGTAAAGATGCTTTAAATAAATTTATTAAAGAAGGAAGAAAAAAATTATATAAAAAAGATAGTGAATATTTATTTATAGGAAGAAACAATGGGCATATTTCTAGTAAATATGTAAGAGATATTATTAATAAAATAAAAGTAAAAGCAGGTATTGATGGTAAAATATCTCCCCATGTGTTTAGACATACATTTGCAACCGATATGTTAAATAATGGGGCTGATTTAGTAAGTGTTAAAGACTTACTTGGTCATGAATCACTTAATACAACTAGTATATATACTCATGTTACTAATGAACAAATAAAAAAAGTATATGAAATGGCTCATCCAAGAGCAAAGAAGGAGTAGTTATGGCAAAGTTATATTTTAAGTATGGCGCAATGAGTTGTGGGAAAACAAGAGATTTAATTAAAACAATGTATAATTATAAAGAAAAAGGAATGAATGTTTTAATATTAAAACCAAGAAAAGATACAAAAGGAGAAGATACTATAGTTCCAAGAGGAGCAGATCCTGTTAAAGTAGATTATTTAATAAGGGATAATGATGATATTTATAAAATGATAGAATATTATAAATCATATCATCCTCTTCACTGTATACTAGTAGATGAGGTACAATTTTTTAAAGAAAAACATATTAAAGAATTTGCAGATATAGTAGATCTATTAGATATTCCTGTTATATGCTATGGCCTTAGAGTTGATTTTAAAGGGCATTTATTTCCAGGAAGTAAAGCTCTGTTTGAGACTGCTGATTCATTAGAAGAATTAAAAGCAGTTTGTGCTTGTGGTAATAAAGCAACTAGAAATATTCGTTATGTAAATGGAGCACCTACTTTTGATGGTGGCCAAGTAGCAATAGATGGTGAAAATAATATTACTTATGAATCTGTTTGCAGAAAATGTGAAAGAAAATTAAGAAATAGTATTAATAAAAAGTAAGATTGGGGATGATTTTGGTTGAAAGAATTTTATTATATTAATGTCGAATATGAAAATGATTATAATGTTGCCAAAGATTATTTAATTAGTGTAGATGAACTTAAAAATTTAGGAAATGAAATAAAAAAAATAGAAATAATTAGAAGTCAAATATCTTTTAATTCTAAAAAAATAAAATATTACGCGGTAATTTTAAACCGTAAATTTATAAACCGAATTTTTTATAATTTAAGAATTAAAGAAGATCGTGAAAAAGTGCCTATATATTTTTCACCATGTAATAGTACCGAAGAGGTTTTGAATAACTATACATTTTATTATCAAAGGATAAAAGAACAAAAAAATAAAGTATTAAAATATGCCAAAAAAAAGTAAAATTATGTTGTTTTTATTGCAATATAATTTTATTTTTGTTATCATAAAAAATGAGGTGATAGAATGGAAAAATATGTTTATTCGTTTAGTGAAGGAAACAAAGATATGCGTAATTTACTTGGAGGTAAAGGCGCTAATCTTGCCGAGATGAAATCGATTGGACTTCCTGTTCCAAATGGATTTACTGTTACTACTGAAGCTTGTAATAAATATTATGATGATGGTAAAGTTATAAGTGAAGAAGTAAAAAAACAAATATTTGAAAAATTAGATGAATTAGAGAAAATATCTGGTAAAAAGATGGGAGATTTAAAGAACCCACTTCTTGTATCAGTAAGAAGTGGTGCTAGAGCATCTATGCCTGGTATGATGGATACTGTTCTAAATTTAGGACTTAATGATGAAGTTGCTAAAAATTTTGCCGAAGCAACACAAAATAAAAGATTTGCATATGACTCTTATAGAAGATTTATTATGATGTTTGCTGATGTTGTAAAAGGATATTCAAAGAGTTCATTTGAAAGAGTATTAGATGAATTTAAAGAAAGTAAGAATGCAAAATTTGATACAGATCTAAATGAAGATGATATGTATGAAATTGCTATGAAATTCAAGGATATTTATAAAGAATTATCAGGGGAAGAATTTCCACAAGATCCAAAAGTTCAATTGATTGAAGCAGTAACAGCTGTATTTAGATCTTGGAATAATGAAAGAGCAATTATTTATAGAAGAATGAATGATATTCCATCTTCTTGGGGAACTGCGGTTAATGTTCAAGAAATGGTATATGGAAATCGTGGAAATGATTGTGGAACTGGTGTAGCATTTACAAGAAATCCTGCTACAGGAGAAAATAAATTATATGGTGAATACTTAATAAATGCCCAAGGAGAAGATGTTGTTGCAGGTGTTAGAACTCCACAAAGTATTGAAACTTTAAAAGAAGAAATGCCAGAAGTATATGAACAATTTTCTAAAATATGTAAAATTTTAGAAAAACATTATAAAGACATGCAAGATATGGAATTTACTATTGAAAATGGTAAGTTGTTCATGCTACAAACAAGAAATGGTAAAAGAACTGCTCATGCTGCTTTAAAAATTGCTGTTGATATGGTAAATGAAAAAATGATTACTAAAGAAGAAGCAATTATGAAAGTAGAACCTAAAGCTCTTGATCAATTGTTACATAAAACTTTTGATAATGTAAGTTTAAAAGAAGCGCATAAAATTGCTAAAGGATTAGCAGCTTCTCCAGGTGCAGCAGCAGGTAAAATATATTTTAATGCTGAAGATGTTACAAAAGCAGCTAATAATGGAGAAGATGTTATTCTAGTTAGATTAGAAACATCACCAGAAGATATTCAAGGTATGAATGATGCTAGGGGAATCTTAACTATTCGTGGTGGAATGACTTCTCACGCAGCAGTAGTAGCAAGAGGTATGGGAAGATGTTGTGTAAGTGGATGTGGCGAATTAAAAATAGATGAAGAAGCAAAAACACTTACAACTAGCGAAGGAAAAGTATACAAAGAAGGAGATGCTATTTCATTAGATGGATCTACTGGATATGTTTATGATGGACTAGTTAAAACAGTTGATCCTGAAATAAGTGGTGATTTTGAAACCTTTATGGGTTGGGTAGATGATATTAGAACATTAGGTGTTAGAACAAATGCTGATAATCCAAGAGATACTATCCAAGCTATTAAATTTGGAGCAGAAGGCATAGGACTTTGCCGTACAGAACACATGTTCTTTGAAAGTGATAGAATTTTTGCTGTAAGGCAAATGATCACTGCTGAAACAAAAGAACAAAGAGAAGTAGCATTAAACAAAATATTGCCTATGCAAAGAAAAGATTTTGAAGAAATGTATACAGCTTTAGAAGGAAGACCTATGACAGTAAGATATTTGGATCCACCTTTACATGAATTCTTACCACATACTGATGAAGAAATTAAACCACTTGCTAAAGAATTAGGAATGACTTTTGAAGCACTAAAAGCAAGAATTGATTCACTTAAAGAATTTAATCCAATGATGGGACATAGGGGTTGTAGATTATCTATTACTTATCCAGAAATTGCTGTAATGCAAACTAAAGCGGTAATAGAAGCAGCTCTTAATGTAAAAGAAAAAGGAATAAACGTAGAACCAGAAATAATGATACCTTTAGTAGGAGACGTAAATGAACTTAAATATGTAAGAAATGTTGTTGTAGAAACTGCTGAAGAAATACTTAAAGAAAGAAATGTAAAATTAAAATATAAAATTGGTACAATGATTGAAATACCAAGAGCAGCATTACTTGCAGATGAAATTGCTGAAGTAGCAGAATTCTTCTCATTTGGAACAAATGATTTAACACAAATGACTTATGGATTCTCAAGAGATGATGCAGGTAAATTCTTAAACGATTACTATGATAAAGGTATATTTGAAAGTGATCCATTCGCTAAATTAGATCAACATGGTGTTGGTAAACTAGTAGAAATGGCTGCTAAATTAGGAAGAGAAACAAGAAAAGATATTAAACTTGGAATATGTGGAGAACATGGAGGAGACCCAAGTTCAGTAGAATTCTGTAGAAGAGTTGGACTTAACTATGTTTCATGTTCACCATTTAGAGTACCTATAGCAAGACTTGCAGCAGCTCAAGCTGAAATTAATATGAAAAAATAATATAAGATATATATTTTTGATTTAGACTAAGATATTCAATCTTAGTCTTTTTTCTTTCTTTTTACTGACTTATTTTATATTTACAAAATTACTGACTTATGTTACTATATGTATATGTGCATACGTATGCACTTAAGGAGGATTTATATGATATGTGGTAAAAATTGTCCTAATTATCAAAAAATAAATAATAAAAGACAGGAAATAGAATTAAATAGAATAGAAGAATTATCTAATATATTTAAAATATTATCAGATACAACTAGATTAAAAATTGTATGTTCTTTACTAAATAAAGAAATAAGAGTATCTGATATATCAAATAGTTTAAATATAAATAGAACTACTGTATCACATCATTTAAAAACATTAAGAGATAATAAATTAGTTAAATTTAAACAAATTGGTTTAGAAAAATACTATAGTTTAAAAGATCCACATATTGAGCAAATAATTCTTCAAGGGATAGATCATATAAAATAGAAAGGTGATAATATGCTAGAATTAATTAATGTAAATTATGAAATAGATGGTAAAAAAATATTATCAAATATTAATTTAAAAATAGATATTAATAAAATAATAATTATAACGGGTCCTAATGGAAGTGGTAAATCAACTTTATCTAAAATTATAATGGGAATATTAAAGCCTACAACAGGACAAATATTATGGAATGGTAAAGATATAACGAATATGAGTATTGATAAAAGAAGTAATTTAGGATTATCTTATGCATTTCAACAGCCAGTTAGATTTAAAGGAATAACTGTTAAAGATATTATTGATTTATCTTCACATAAAAAAAATGACATTAATACTATAATCAATGTTTTAAATGAAGTGGGATTAAATTATTCTGAATATATAAATAGAGAAATTAATGATAAACTATCAGGTGGAGAACTTAAAAGAATAGAAATTGCAACGGTACTTGCTAAAGAGTCTAAAATAATAATATTAGATGAACCAGAAGCAGGAATAGATTTGTGGAGTTTTAATGATTTAATAAATTTATTTATAAAGAAAAAGAAAGAATCCGGATTGTTAATCATATCTCATCAACAAAAATTATTTAAAATAGCAGACGAAATAATTTTACTTGAAGATGGTAAAATAAAATCTTCTGAAAGTTATATAACAATGAAAGAATTGTTATGTTGTAATAGATGTATGAAAAAGGAGATTGCTAATGAATAACACAGAAAAAGAATTATTATCTAAAGTTATACCTGATATTAACTATGAATATGCTTATAATATTAGGAGTAACTCTAAAAGTGTTGAAAGAAAAATTACTAATAATGTAAAAATAATATCTAAAGAAGACAATAAAGGGATAGATATAATAGTTAAAGATAATACTAATTTTGAATATATATATATTCCTGTATTAATTACAGAAAGTGGTTTATCTGATATAGTATATAATGATTTTTATATAGGTAAAAATAGTAATGTTTATATAATCGCGGGTTGTGCAATAAAAAATGAAGGTATATCTAGAAGTGAACATAATGGAATTCATAGATTTTTTGTAGAAGAAGGATCTAATGTTCATTATATGGAAACACATTATGCTGAAGGCCATAAACATAGTGATAAAATATTAAATCCTATTACAGAAGTATATTTAAAAAATAATAGTAATATGGATATGAAAAGTATTCAAATAAAAGGAGTAGATAAAACTAAAAGAGTAACTAAAATAGTTCTTGAAAATAATGCTAAATTAGAGGTAACTGAAAAAATAATGACAGATAATGACGCTAAAGCAGATACAATATTTGATGTTAAACTAAATGGTGTTAATTCTAGTTGTAATGTGGTATCTAGAAGTTTTGCTACTGGTAATTCAAAACAAAAATTTAAGTCAAAAGTATACGGAAATAATAAATGTTACGCTCATGTTGAATGTGATGCTATTTTAAAAGATGGTGGAAAAGTTGTAGCAATACCAGAAATAATTGCAAATAATGTTGATGCTAATTTGATTCATGAAGCATCAATTGGTAAAATTGCAGGAGAACAATTAATTAAGTTAATGACTTTAGGCCTTACTGAAAAAGAAGCTGAAAAAGAGATAATAAAAGGTTTTTTGAAATAAAAAAATAGATGACTCAAGAAACATCTATTGAAGATACAAAACACCTCTTTTATTATATCAATATTATATTAAAAAAACAATAAATTTGACAAAATTATACATTTATGATATAATTAGTGTACATTTGGTTGAAGATTATAATAAAAGGGGGAATTTGGTATGAAAAATGCTTATGTAATCGAATATTTAAATGAAAATGAGTTTAGAAAAAGAGAAAGATCTGTTAAAAAATATAATATGTTAGCTTATAAAAAATTAATGTTTACATATTATCCAGAATTTAGGGAAGGTAATTTTGAAGGACAAGTTATATCTACTAATAAAAAAGAAGGTATAACTAAATATGAATTAAAATTACCTACAGATAGTACTTTTGCTAAAGTATATCAAGAAATAGTATTACATTATACTGTTTATGAAAATCAAAAAATAGTTATGTTAAATACTATTACTCCAGATGATATTTTAACTGAAGGACATCAAAAAGAGTTACAAACTTATAAAGGAGTTCCTATTTCTAAATCTCATGCTGAAAAAGATATATTTAAAATTAATTTATTAAATATGCTTGGAAAATAAATAGTTTACATGGCTATTTATTTTTTTTGAAAAAAATGTATTTTTTCTATTCTAATAAGTGCATTTTTATGATATACTATAATAGGTTTGAAAAATAGAGGTGTATAAAGTGGAATATAATTCTTGTGATAAAGAGTTTAAAAATATAGTAAATAATATAATGGAAAATGAAGATTTTAAAAAAATAATTAATTGTAGGCATCATGGAATTACAAGACTAGAGCATTCATTAAGAGTGTCTTATTATTCATATAAAGTAAGTAAATTATTACATTTGAATGTTAGAGAAACTGCTAGAGCAGGGCTTTTGCATGATTTCTTTATGAATACTGATTTGTCAGAAAGATCTCAAAAAGTTAGTGCTTTTACGCATCCTAAAAAAGCATTAGAAAAAGCAAGTGATAGATTTATATTATCTGATATGGAAAAAGATATAATATATTCGCATATGTTTCCTTTGATTCCTACTAGACCTCCTAAATATTTGGAAAGTTGGGTAGTTAGTTTGGTAGATAAAGTAGTAGCAACATATGAATTTGCAAGTTCTTATTCAAAAATATTTATGTTTAAGTCACAGTATGCAGCAATATTATTTATTATTTTAGCTAAAAGAGGGTTGTAAACTTTCTTTTTTTTGCCTTTTATGGTATAATAATACATGTTCAAAAAGGGGGAGATATAGAATGGGAGAAATATTTTTAAGTTTTACATTTGGACCTTTAATTATGTTATATGTAGGTTATTATTTAAAATTAATTAAAAGATATTATACTAAAAAATTTAAAGAAATTAAGCAAATACCAAAAGTAGAAAAAATAAAAAGTGTTGAAATAAAAGATGAAAAAGTAAAGGAATTTGTAAAAAAATCTATAAATATAAAATATTTTAATCAATCATTTTTTTATAATAATTTAAAAACACTTAAGATAAAAAGAAGTAAAAATTTAAAAATGTTAAATATTTATGTTAATCAGTATACGCCAGTAGATAATGCTATTTATATAACTGATGAAAATGCTCTTTTTCATGAATTAAATCATGTGAGTAGTAGTTATTATGATGGTGATGATTATTCTGGATTGTCTCAAAACGAGTTTGGTACAGGACTTAATGAAGGATATACCGAACTTTTGATGGAGAGATATTATCAATTTACAGATTCTTATTGTGTTGAAAAAAGAATTGCTATTAATTTAGAGAAAATTATAGGAAGAGAAAAGTCAGAAGAATGTTATTATACAGCTAATTTATATGATTTTATTGAAGAATTAAAACAATATGATACAGAAGAAAACATTTTGAAGTTTATCAATTATGTAGATATTATGTCTAGCTTAATTGATAATTCTATATTAAACAAAGTTTATTACCATATTTTAGTAAATAGTATGAAAAAGATAAATTTATATTTATTGAAATGGTATACATTAAAACAAAAAAGATTATTAGAAAATAAATTAATATCAAATAAGCAATGCTATAATAATATTCAAAAATATAGTAAAAAATTAGTTAGTTTGAAAAATGTAGAATCAGTAAAGTATAGAGTTTTGGATAAGAAGTTAATAAATAAAGAAGTAGAAAAAATATTAGGGGAGAGAGTATTATATGAAAAATAATTATTCTAAAATATTCATTATTTTGCTAGCAATAAATATTACTTTTTTACTTGTATCTAATATTATTACTTCTAAATTAATCTTAATATTTGGACTTATATTTACGGCAGGAGATTTCTTATTTCCGATAACATATATTTTAAATGATGTTTTTGCAGAAGTTTATGGATATGAAAAAACGAAGTTAGTAGTTATATTAAGTTTTATATGTAATTTAATAATGGTTACTATATTTTATATAACGATACTTCTTCCGTATCCTGATTATTGGTTAAATCAAGAAGGATATATGAACATATTATTAAGTACTCCGAGAATTTTGTTAGGATCCTTCTTATCGTACACTATAGGAAGTATTGTTAATGCTAAAATATTAAACAAAATAAAGTTTAAAAATAAAAATAGCAAGGTATATCAACGAACGATTTTATCATCTTTGATTGGAGAATTGGTTGATACAGTGATATTTATTACCATTACTTTTATTGGTACTATTACGATGAGTGAATTAATAAAATTAGTAATTGATGTCTATATTTTAAAAATAATTATTGAAATAGTATTTACTCCAGTTACATGTATAGTAATAAATAAAATAAAACAAATTGAAGAAAGGATGGCATAATGAAAAAAAGAATATATGTGGCAGCACCATTATTTAATGAAATGGAATTAAAAAGGAATAGCAAAATAAAAGAAATTTTAGTAAACAATGGGTATGAAGTTTACTTACCACAGGATGAAGCAGGTCTTGCATTTGACCTTATTGATGAAAATAATAAATTAGAAATAAATAAAAAGATATTTGAAGAAGATATAAAAGGAATTAATAGTTCTGATATATTACTTTTTCTTTTAGATGGTAGAGTTCCTGATGAAGGAGCTTGTGTAGAACTTGGATATGCGTATGCATTAAATAAAAAATGTATAGGGTATAAAACTGATACTAGAGCTTTAGATAAAACCGGAGATGATAATTTATTTATTGAAGCATGTTTTGATTTTAAAATAGCAAAAAATATCGATATGCTTTTAGAATATTTAAAGGAGCTATAATATGCATTTAGGAAATATAATAATAATTGATGGAGTATCAAATTCTGGTAAAACTACTTTATGTAAGACTTTAACTAAAGATGAAAATAATGTATTAATTGAAGAAGTACCTTTATTTATAAAAAATCATAAAGAGTTATTTATGGGTAAAGAACTTCCTGGAATACCTAAAAATAAAGAAGAAGAGATTGCAAATCAAAGATTTCTTTTAGAAGCAGAATTAGAAAGAGTAAAACTAGCATATTACATTATAAAAAGTGGTAAAAATGCTATATTAGATCGTTCTTTTTTAAGTACAGTATCAGTTGCATATTCACTTGATGATAATAGTTTATTTGGGGGTATTTATATAAATTCAGTCAAACTATTAAGAGAGTATTATCATTTTATTAATGATTTACAATTAAATGAATGCATAAAATATATATTCTTAATTACGGATCCAAATATGGTAAAAAAGAGAAATGAAACAAGAGAAAAAACATTATCAGATGATTGGATAAGCCCTAAATTAATGAATATGCAAAATAGTTTTTTTGTTAGTCAAAGTAATTCATGTAATGCGAAATTAATTGATACAACAGATCTTACTTTAGAAGAAGTATTAAATAGATTATTAGAAGTAACTAAAAAAAGGAGTAGATAAGATGATAGATTTACATTGTCATACAACATATTCTGATGGAACATGGAGTGTAATAGAATTATTAAAAAAAGCCGAAGAAAAAGGAATAGAAGTATTATCTATAACAGATCATGATAGTGCTAAAGCTTATTTTGAGTTAGAAAAAGTAGATAGAAGTAAATATTATAAAGGGAAGTTATTAGTAGGTGCAGAAATCAATTGTGTTTTTAATGACACTAAAATTGAGTTACTTGCTTATGATTTTAATAAAGAAAAAGTACAAGAATGGTTAGATTCTATGTATGGAGAAGAGAATGTAAAAAATAGTTTTATTAAAGAATTTAATGATATGGTAGATATTTGTAAAAATAATAATATAAAATTATCAAATAATTTATTATATAATCCAGATAAAGAGTATCCTATTGATGTTATATATTATGATGTTATAAAATATGATGAAAATAAAAAATACATTGAAGAAGAAGTATGGAACAGTAAATCACTATTCTTTAGGAAATGTACAACTGATAAGGATTTTATATTATATAGAGATTTTACAAAAGATTATCCGAAAGCAGAAGATGTAGCTAATATTATTCATAAAAATGGTGGTAAAGTATTTTTAGCTCATTTATTTGTGTATAAAATGAATGATCATAAGAATTTCTTAAACAATATAGTAGATGCAAATATTTTAGATGGAATAGAGTGTTACCATAGTAATTTCACTAAAGAACAAACAGAATTTTTATTAGATTATTGTAAGAATAATAAATTATATGTTTCTGGTGGATCTGACTGTCATGGTGATAAACATCAAGATAGAGTATTAGGAGCCTTAAACATAAATTTAGATATAATAAAAGATTGGTATAAAAAAGCATAAAAATTATCTTTCGGTTTTATGCTTTTCTTTTGGAGATACAATTATTGAGTACAGTGGTCCAATATTAGAAATAAATGTTGCAATTATTGTACCTAAATATATTTTTATATTAAATTTATATTGCTTATTATCTAAATGATTAATAATTTTAATAGTGGTAATATAATATATGTAGATATATATAAGATAATTAAAAATAGTAATTATTGTTAAATTATAACTATTAATTAATATAGAACTTATAATTATAAATAATAATAATATTGGGAAAAATAACCAATTAATAAAAGAACGGATTTCATTTATAAGTCCAATAATACTACTTATAGTTCTTTTTTTAGTAGATTTTTTTATTTCTTTATATATTGATATACATTTAGATGAAGTATTAAACCATACAGCATTTTGTTTAGTAAGATTACTAATGCTATTTGCAGTCTCCATATTTTCAAGAGTTAATAAAGGTATAATTTTTGTGTTTTCTTGTTCTAAATACATACTTAAGTAAATATCTTCACACCAATATTTAGTATTGAAACCATTAATTTTATTAATATAATCTAATCTAACAAATAATCCATGTCCTAATATATGTTTATGTAATTTGTTATCAAAATAAGAGTTTAACAACCCCATTTTTAATTCAAAATTAGATTGATAGATAGCAAATCCTTTTAAAATAATATTTAATGAATCAATATTAAGAAAACTATATGAATATTGTTGAAGTATTAAAGGATTATTATGTGTGTTTATTTGATTTAATACTTCGTTAAAAGTATTTTTACTAGGATAACTATCAGCATTATAAACACATATATAAGTATTATCTTTATTAATAGTTTTATTTGAATTAATTTCTTTTATTGCATAATTTAATTGATCGGCCATATATCCTTCTTTATATGGATAGTGAATTAAATTTATATTATTATATTTACCAATAATATTTTTCTTTATATATTCATAAGTCGTATCATTATTATCTTTCTGTATTTCTTTTTCAGTAGTAATTAAGTTTATTGAAATATTAGGATTGTTATTAATTATTTTATCAAAATGTTTAACAGTATCTTTTATTATTTTTTGTTCTTCTAAACAAGGAATTAAAATAATAATTTTTGTATTTTTATTAATACTATTTGTTACATTAATATGCGTTTTATTTATAAATATAATTGTTCTTATAAGATGATATAATGCATAACTAAACAAAATTATATTATAAATAATAATTATTGTTTTCATCAAAATCACATCCTTTTAAAAAGCAATAATCTTTTATATAAAATATATCTTCAGGATTATAACAGTATATATTATTTAACTTAATAAATTTATTATTATATGTATAAACAAATTGTTTATCTAATTTAGGTATTTTATTTATAATGTTTTTAAGTTTAGTAGTGTTTATCTTATTTATTAAATTTAAGGAGTTTTTATTTAAAAATAAATTGAATGCACTATCAATATTATTATTTAAAATATTATCTTTATAAATAATAAATAAAACTTTATTATAATTTTGATTATAATTACTATTTAAAACTATATTTAAGTTATTAATATTAATTTTCGTATTTTTTATATAATATATATCTAATTCTTGATATAGTTTATTTATAATATTTGTTTTTTCTTTATTATTTTTATAAAATATAAGTTTATAATTTGCGTAAGGTAAAATATTTTTAGCTTGAAGAGCCATATAATCTAAATATTTAGCATTAAGTTTCTTTTTTTTAAAATATAAGTAATCAAAAACTAAATCAGTAGTATCAAATATTTTTAAATTAATTTTATCGTTATTTATAATGGCACAACTTAATCTATGTGAACCATCAATTAAAATATTTTGTGTACTAATAGGAAAAGCAAATTTGGTAAAATCTAATTCTTTATTATTAAATTTATAAATTAAGTTATTAAATGAATTTATAAAGTCTTTCTTATTATTTTTAGTTTTATCTGGTTCTTTAAATTTATTAAATGCTTTAATATGTTTTATATATAGTTTGTTAATAAAGTTATTATTATAGTTATTAATTTTGTTAATTGCATATAAATATTTGGCAAAAATGTCAAAGTTTAGGGGAGTTATTAAATTTCTTGCATTAGTAGAATAATTGTTATTATATTTAAGTTTTGCAAAAGATAATATATATTCTATATTAGAAACTGTACTATTATTATTAGTTTTATTAAATGTGATATTAAAATTTTTCCATTTATATTTAGTTTCTTCAATAAATCCCATATTTTTTATATACATAACTATCTCACCAATAATATTATACAGAATAAAAATATTTAAAGCAATTACTTGATAATAATTCTTGATAATGTTATACTTAATATGCAAGTATTTTGTCCTCGTAGCTCAGTAGGATAGAGCGATCGCCTCCTAAGCGATAGGCCGTTGGTTCGATTCCAATCGGGGACGCCATTTGAATTAACTTATTTTAAGTTTAATATAGAAAAATAGGGTGAATTATGAAAAAAACAATAATTATAGTAGGTATAAGTTTAATATTTTTAATTGTATTACTATTTGTAGTATACAATTATATAGAAATAAAAAAAGAAAAACAAATAGCCGAAAATAAAATAAGATATGAACAAATAAAAAAAGATGTTAATAAAGAAATGGAAAGATACCATTATATAGTTTATCCATATTGTGATCCTAAAGATACAGCTGTACGAAATGTTTCTATGTCTGAATTAGTTAATAATGCAGGAATGGATAAAGAAAAATTTTTAGATGTTGATGGAAAAAGTTATTGTGATACAATTACTTATGCAGCTTGTGTAGAAAAAAATAAATGGAAATTTAAAACATATATAAAATGTAAGGATTATGAGGAAAGTGAAGCCTTTAATTGGGAGAATTTTGACCCTGAATTTTAGTGAAATGTTAAATTATAGTTTTTTATAAAAATCTCATTTAGAATATAAATGAGATTTATTTAAAATATAAATAAGGTAATCCTAACTTTTGATAAATAGATGAAGCTTTAGGAAGAGAAAATATTTTTGTAAATACTAAATTATATATTTCATCAATTAAAAATATTGAACAAAGACTATAACTAAGTATTAAGAAATGTTTTTTCTTCATTTTTTTAGCAATACTAAAACAAATTGGTAAAACTGCATACATAAGAATCAAACTTAATATTCCAAAAATTAAAACACTTCTTATGCAAACGTAACCGTTAATATTACCAAAACTAAGTATTTCTTGAGTATAATCCCAACATCTTACATTCATTAAGTTATCAAGAATCCATCCTCCAATATATTCAAGTATTCCTGTAGTAATTACACTAACTGTAAATACATATAAAGGATTTTTTCTTTTTTTAAAAGTTAGAATAATTATTAATATAGCCCCAATTGCATATATATTTATCCATGGTAAGAAATTTCCACCACGCCAATAAAAATTTTTCATACCACTATTAAAATAATAAAATATGACTTCATATATCCAACCAAATATTCCAGACATTACAATAATTAAACAATAGATTCCTAACATTGTACTTTTGTCAAATTTAGGATTTTTATTTAAATAGTTTTTAAAATGTTTTTTCATACTACCAACACCTTTACTTCTTTATACTTCTTTTAATTTATTTACAATATCATTATCTTTTATCAAAATATAATTATTATTAAAATCAATTTTATAATAATCATCTTGTTTGGTTATATCATTAATATCATCTAATTTAATACTTAAAATTATTTCTTTTTTATTTATATAAGTCAATCTTTGACTAGTTCTTAAATCCTCTAAAGAATTATTTTTATTACTAGGAAAATCTAAAACTAAAAATCGGTAATTAGTTATAATTGTGGTATATTCTTTTTCATAATTAGAATTATATATTAATGAATTATCAGATATTAACAATATCTTTTCATTATCCATTAATTTAATATCATACATAAGATACCTCCTAAAATTATTATACTATAAAATATTTATAATTGCTATTTATAATAAAATTTGCTACAATATATTTAAGAATATTATGTATAAGATAAATTATATAAATATTAGAAGGAGGGTAGTTAAGGTATTTATTATAATTTATATTAATTAAGAAAGGAATTTTTATGAAAGAGAAAAAAGTTGTAACTATAGTATCTTTATTGATAATTATAGTAATATGTGTAGTATTTATTGTTTTACAAGGAACGAAGATTAATTCATATAAGGAAGATATTAACTCATGTAAAGAAGAAATTAATAGATTAGAAAATAAAGAGGATGCTAAAAAAGAGGAAAATGATAAATATTATGATTGCACTTTTACGAAAACTTATCGTGTAGTAAATTTATTAGATGGCTATATAGCGGAAGTACCTGAATTATCATATGTTATACTAGATGCATATCTAGATCATTCTGCATTATCTCATCTTATTCCATCAAATCTAAAAACTAAATTAGAGACCAATAAATATTACGAATTTACTTACCAGATTAAGGGACGTGGAAATCTAAAAGATATGAATGATATTTATCAAGAAATTGCTGCAACAGAACTTTATACTCAAGCCGATGATAAAACAAAGAATGAACTATATAAAGATAAGGAACTGTTCGTTTATTTAACTATTAACGAAACAGATAAAAAAGGTGTTGAACAAATACAAGAAAATATTTGTGAAGGGAAATGATTTTTGTATTAAACTATATTAGATGGGTAAAATAAAAATATATGTGTAAAGTTAAATATTAAATATTTTCAAAATAAATTTAATTTGATATAATTAATATGGCAACTAAGATTAAAGGAGGAAAATAAATGTTTAAAAAAATAATTTTAGGTTGTTTAGCATGTGTAACTTTATTTAGTTTAACAGGATGCGGGGAAAAGCAAGTAGAAGGAACTTTAGAAGAAATAATGACAAAAGTTTATGCTGACGTTCCAGAAGATGAAAGACCAATGATGCTTACTAATACAGAAGTTACTGAAGAAAATGTTGAGAATTATCTTGGTACAAAAGATATTGAGTATGAAGAAGCATTAGCATCTGAATCTGCAGTAGGATCAATTGCTCACTCTGTAGTCCTTGTTAGAATGAAAGATGGAGCAAACATTGAAGATGCTAAAAAGAAAATAGAAGAGAACGTTAATCCAAGAAAATGGATATGTGTTGAAGCAGAAGATGTAGTAGTTAAAAATAAAGGTAATTTAATTATCTTAATAATGTCTTCATCTAATTATATCGAAAAAATAGAAAACAGTTTTGATAATTTATAGAAGTCTTCCAAAAGGAAGATTTTTCTTTAAAGGAGAGAATATATATGCTTTTTTCAAGTATTACATTTTTATTTTATTTTTTACCAATATTATTAATAATATATTTTATAGTACCGAAAAAATTTAAAAATTTAGTTTTATTTATATTTAGTTTGTTTTTCTATTTCTATGGAGAACCTAAATATGGATTTTTGTTACTTTTATCTTGTATTATTAACTATATAATGGGTAATCTTATAGATAAATATAGAAAACGTGCAAAAGTATTTTTAATTATTGCTCTTATGTATAATATAGGGCAACTAATATATTTTAAATATTTAGACTTTTTTATTGAAAACATAAACAACATATTTAATACTAATATAGGATTTATGTATATAGTAATGCCAATAGGTATAAGTTTCTTTACATTTCAAACGATTAGTTATGTTGTAGATATTTATAATAAGAAAGTAGAGTCTTCAAAAAGCTTTCTTAACTTTGCAACTTATGTATGTTTATTTCCACAGTTAGTAGCAGGTCCAATAGTGCGTTACGAAACGATATCAAATGAACTTAAAAATAGAGAAAGTAATTTTGATACATTTGCTCTTGGAGTAAAAAGATTTACAATAGGTCTTGCTAAAAAAGTATTAATAGCAAATTTATTAGGAGAAATGTGCACTTCATTAGCATCCCTTCCTAATGGTTCAGTTATGTCATATTTATTAGAGGCAGTAGGATATACCTTACAAATATACTTTGATTTTAGTGGATATTCAGATATGGCAATAGGTTTAGGATTATTCTTTGGATTCCATTTTTTAGAAAATTTTAATTATCCATTAGTAGCTTCTTCTATTACCGACTTTTGGAGAAGATGGCATATATCTTTATCAAGTTTCTTTAGAGATTATGTTTATATTCCACTTGGAGGTAACAGAGTATCTTTATTAAAATGGATAAGAAATATCTTTATAGTTTGGTTTTTAACAGGATTTTGGCATGGAGCCAGTTGGAATTTTATTTTATGGGGACTGTATTTTGCAGTTATCCTAGTATTAGAAAAGAAAATATATGGAAAATATTTAAATAATACTAAAGTACTTAAATATATATATACAATAGGTTTAGTAGTTATTAGTTTTGTTATATTTAACTGTGAAACTATTGGTGATATAAAAATCTTTTTATCTAGTATGTTTGGTTTAAATAACTTACCTTTAATAAATACTGAAACATTATATTATATAAGAAGTTATTTAATATTATTAATTATAGCAATAATAGCGTCAACTCCATTATTAAAAGTAATAGGAAATAAAATTAAAAAATTAGAATTTTTAGAACCAGTTATATATATAGGAATAATTATATTAGTAACAGCTTATTTAGTAGATACTTCATTTAATCCATTTTTATATTTTAGATTTTAAGGAGGGTATATGAAAAATAAAATAATAACAATTTCGTTTGTTTTTGTAATAGAACTTTTCTTTATATTAAGTATCATTATTAAAGATGAGAGTATTAGTAAAACGGAACGAAGGAAATTAGAGGCATTTCCTAAATTAACAATAAATAAAATAATGGATGGAAGTTTTATGGATGATTTTGAAGATTACTCGTTAGATCAGTTTCCATATCGAGATACTTTTAGAAGTATAAAAGCAAGTGTTAATTACTACGCGTTAGGTAAACTTGATAATAATAATATATACTTAAATGAAGATGGTATTTTTAAAGTAGAGCCTACTAATACCGAGTCTATAGATAAGTTTATTAATAAAATTAATGGTATAATAGATACTTTAAACGAAGATAACAAAGTATATTCTCTAATTATTCCTGATAAAAATTATTATGTTGAAGATAAATTGTTTTTAAAAATAGATTATGACTTATTATATTCTAAAATAGAAAAGTTAAATACAACATCTATTGATGTTAGAGATATAATGAACATTAATGATTACTATAAGACAGATACACATTGGAGACAAGAAAACTTAGATAAAGTAGTAAAAAGATTATCTGAAAAGATGGATTTCTCATATACTAAATTAAATTATAAACATAATACTTATTCTAAATTTTATGGAGTTTATTATGGACAAGCCGCATTAAATGGAAAACCTGATATCATAACTTATTTAACCAATGATATTATTAATGAATGTACAGTAGAGTATTTAGAAAATCCTAATTTAAATACTGTTTATAATCCATCAAAATTAACTGGGATGGACTCGTATGATGTATTTTTAGATGGAGCATCATCATTTATTACTATTAATAATCCAAATAGTAAAGATAATAGAGAATTAGTAGTATTTAGAGATTCTTTTGGAAGTAGTTTAATACCATTACTAATTCCATATTATTCTAAAATTACTGTTATTGATATTAGATATATAACTAGTAATTATTATTTAGATAAAATAGAATTTACTAATCAAGATGTACTTTTCTTATATAGCACATTACTTGTAAATGATAGTTCTAGTTTAAAAGAATAAAAAAGAAAATATTTATTATGTTTTCTTTTTTTGATATAATGAAAGTGGAGATGATAAAAATGATGCATTTAGGTATAGAAGAAGCAAGAAAAACAATGAATGAAAATATAGGTGGACCTTTTGGAGCCGTTATTACAGACAGTGTTGGAAATGTTATAGCAGTTAGTTCAAATACAGTATTAGGAAGTCATGATCCAACTGCTCATGCGGAAATAAATGCAATAAGAAAGGCTTGTAGTATATTAAAAACACATGATTTAAGTGGTTATATATTATATGCAACAGGATATCCTTGTCCTATGTGTTTATCAGCAATAATGTGGGCTAATATTAAAAAGGTATATTATGGAACTAACTTAAAAGATGCTGAAGATATTGGTTTTAGAGATGATTTTATTTATAATTATATTAAAGGAGATAATGATAATAAGACTTTAGAACTTATAAATATTGATCATGATAAATGTTTAGAATTATTTCGTGAATATAAAGAAAAAAATAAGGAGATATATTAATGGATTATAGTAGTTTAAAAATTCCCAATCACGTTGCCATTATACTAGATGGAAATGGAAGATGGGCTAAAGAAAAAGGAATGAGTAGAAGTAAAGGACACGAAGAAGGATTTAATAATTTAAAAAAGTTAAGTAAATATATACTTAGCAAAGGAATAAAAGTATTTAGTGTTTATGCTTTTTCAACAGAAAACTTTAATAGAAGTACTGAAGAAGTAGATTTTCTTATGAATTTATTTGTAAAAGGATTTAAAAAAGAAAAGAACTATTTTAATAAAGAAAATATAAAAGTAGTATTTTCAGGAAGAAGAGAAAATTTAAGAAAAGATGTATTAGAATCTATGGATGAACTAGCTAATTTAACTAAAAATAATACAGGAGGTATTTTAAATATTTGCTTAAATTATGGTGGGCATTTTGAAATAATAGATGCCTGTAGGAAAATGATTAAAGAAAATATTAATCCAGAAGATATTGATGAAGAATTATTTAATAAATATTTATATCAAGATTTACCACCAATAGATTATTTAATTAGAACAAGTGGAGAAATTAGGGTAAGCAATTTTATGTTATGGCAAATGTCTTATGCCGAGTTTTATTTTCCAAATACATATTTTCCTGATTTTAATGAAGAAGAGTTTGATAAAGCAATAATTGAATATACTAAAAGAGATAGAAGATTTGGTAAGATAGATTATGATAAAAAATAATCTATTTTTTAGTTATTAGTAAATAATAAAAAAAATGAACTTCCATATATTATTATGGGAGGTGTAAAATGATAAGAGAGTATTCTTATAAAAATGATAAAAATAAAGTATTAAGTAAACATTTTAAAGTAGGAGAGTTTGCTTCAATTGATAATCGTGGTAATAAACTAACTACTGATAAAATACTAATTGATGATAATTTAGTAGTAATGTTAGAAAAATTATATGATTATTTAGATAGTTTATATGGAATTAAAAGTATACTAATAACATCAGGATATCGTAGTCCTGACTTTGAAGCATCTCTTCCTGGTGGTGTACCAAATGGACAGCATCCTAAAGGAACTGCTTCTGATATTATTGTAAACAAAAAAAGTGGTGGCAGTGTTGATTCAAAGTTAGTGTGTTGTGCAGCAGAAACAGTTGGTTTTAATGGAATAGGATACGGTGGTAATTATACTCATATTGATGTAAGAAGTAGTAAAAGTTATTTTGATGAAACTAATGGCAAGACTGGTATAAGTAGTTTTTATTCATACTTTAATATAACTAAACCTAATGATAATAATAGTAATAATAATAAATATAAAGTAGGGGACACTGTTACTATTAATGGAGTATATATATCAAGTGATTCTAACGAAAAATTAACACCAAGAATTACAACAGGAACAATTACTAAAATAGTGACAAATGCAAAAAATCCATATCTGCTTAATGATGGTAAAATAGGTTGGGTAAATGATTCTGTAATAATTAATAATATTACTTATTTAAGTAATCCTAATTATAAAGGAGTATCTTTAGTGGATGCTTTAAATGAGATAAAAGTAGATAGTAGTTATAATTATCGAAGTAAATTAGCAACAAAAAATAATATATCTAATTATAAAGGAACAAGTGAACAAAATACTACTATGTTAAACTTACTTAAGAGCGGTAAATTAATTAAAGCTTAATTTGTATAAAAACAAACAAGTGTATTGAAAATAATAAAAAATAACAAATTCTTAAACTTTTTTCATAAAAAAACAAGTAATTTGTTATTTTTTTTATCAATAATTATTATAGAGGAGGAAGGAGGTGACAATTGCCAACAAAAGAAATATTAATTAGTCCTAGAATACAAATATGTTATGATAAAGTATTTAAAAAAGTATTTAGAGATAATCCAAATGCTTTAGCAAAGTTAATTAGTGATATTACAGGTATACCTTATCTTGAAATAAAAGATAATATAGTATTTAGTAGTAATGAGCTTAGATTAAATCATATAAAAGAAAAATCTAAAGTATGTGATTTTATTGTTAATGTAGATAATTATAGTATTAATATTGAAATGAATATGTATCCTAGTAAATGGATAAAATACCGTAATTTTGCTTACTTAAATAATTTATATAATGCAGTAGTAACAACAGGATTAAAGTATAATGAATATGGTAAAAAAGTAGCTATCCAAATAAATTTTAATGTAAACTATAAAAGTGAAGATCTACCTATAAGTAAATGTGTAGTTTTTGATACAAATAGGTGCAAAATATTTATAGATAACTATTATATTTACCAAATAGATATTGTTAAGTGTTTAGATATAGTATATAATGAGGATGAAATAACAAATGTACTACCTGGAATAAGATGGGGAGCATTATTATATGCAGATAATTTAAAAGATATAGAAACAATACTAGGAAATGATTTATTAGAAAAAAAGGAGAAAGAAGAATTTATGAAAACAGTAAAAGGAATAGTTTATGAAGGAAAAGCACCATTCATGACTTGGGATATTGAAAAAGATATAGAAAATCAAATAGCATCAACCAAAGCCGAATTCATAGAAGAACATGGCGAAGAAATAAAAGCAGAAATAAAAGCCAAATTAAAAGCTGAATATCTAGATGAAAACAAAGATAAAATAAAAGAAGAATATCTAGATGAAAACAAAGATAAAATAAAAGAAGAATATCTGGATGCAAACAAAGATAAAATAAAAGAAGAATACATTGATGTAAACAAAGATAAAATAGAAAAAGAATATCTTAATCAACTTTCTTTAGAAACTATCAAACAAAGAGATATAATTTTCATAAAGAACATGCTAAAAGAAAACTTACCTCTAGAATTTATAGCAAAAATTTCTAATAAATCATTGGAAGAAATAGAAAATATTATTAAAGAGAATAAGAACTAATCTTTATAAGTTCTTATTTTATTTTACATATTAACTCTTAAAATTAATTGACAAAATTATTTATAACTTATATAATTATTATGGGTGATAAAGTGAAGAAAGTAGTTATTTCAATAATGATATTATCTATTTTTCTAATTCCTATGAAGGTAGAAGCTAAAACATTAAATGATTTATATGACGAATTAGAACAATTAGAAAATGAATATAATCAAGCAAATAGTGATAAAAAATTAACAGACGAACAAATAAAAGCTTTAGAGTCAGAAATTGCTACAATCAATAGCAACATTACACAAGCAAAAGAAGATATTACACAAGCACAAAAAGATATTGAGGATAGCAATAAAAAAATAGAAGAAAAGAAGAATGAAACTAATGAACTTATGAAGTTTTTACAAATAACTAGTGGTGGCAATGTTTATTTAGAGTATTTATTTGAAGCTGAAAGTTATACAGATTTTATATATAGATATTCTATAGTTACACAGATGTCTGGTTATAATAATAAACTTATGGATGAATTGGAAACTTTAATAACAAATTTGGAAAATAAAAAAGTAGAACTTGCAAATAAACAAAAAGAATTGGAACAAAAAAGAGAAGAATCAATAGAAAAAACAAATAAATTAAGAGCTAATTTAGCAGGATTTCAAGAATTAGGAGCTTCACTTGAAGATGATATTGCTGATTTAAAAGATCAAATAGATTATTATGAAAATACATTAAATTGTAGTCCTAATCAAGATTTAACAACTTGTTCAGATACTCCTTATGCAAAAGGATGGAAATATCCACTTGCTTACGGATGTGTTACAAGTGAATATACTGGTTATGAAGAAAGACCTGATTGGTCTGGCGGTGGTGGCCATCATGCAATAGATTTATCGTGTGTTCCGGAAGGTACTCCAGTATATGCTGCAGCAGCAGGTACTGTTGCGAGGGTATCTTTATATAATAGTTGTGGTGGTAATATAGTTTGGATTAATCATATTGTTAATGGTCAAGCATATACAACTGTTTATATGCATTTGTTGACAGTTTATGTTTCAAATAAACAAGAAGTAACAGATCAAACTGTAATAGGACTTATGGGTGGTGGATCAACTGCAAGTTATGATGGATGTACTGGTGGTGCTCATCTACATTTTGGATTATCTTATGGACATCATTCAAATTCAGGAAGTTTTAATGCTTATTCATTTAATCCAAGGGATATTTTCTATTTTCCTCCAATGTATGGCGGATACTTTTACAGATAATAGGGCGGTAACCGCCCTTTTTTAGGAGGTATATTTATGTATGATGGTTTGACAAAACAAGAAGTAGAATATCGTATTAATAATAACCTAGTTAATAATGAAAATATAAAATATACAAGAAGTACTAAAACAATTATTTTGACTAATATATTTACTTTGTTTAATTTTATTAATATAGGCCTTTTAGTATTAGTACTAACTACAGGATCATTACAAAATGGCTTATTTGCATTTATAATTATCATTAATACAATTATTGCAATAATTCAAGAAATAAAAGCAAAAGTTATTCTTGATAATTTAAAAATATCTACTCAAGAAAAAGTTAAAGTAAAAAGAGATGGAGAAATCCAAGAAATATTAAAAACAGAAATAGTTATTGATGATGTTCTAGTATTATCTAGTGGTGATCAAGTAGTAGTAGATTCTGTTATTTTAAAAAGTTCTAATTTAGAAGTAGATGAATCAATAATAACTGGAGAATCAGATCCTATATTAAAGAAAAAAGATGATAAATTATTATCAGGAGCTATTATTGTAAGTGGTAATTGTCTTGCTAAAGTTGTTTCTATAGGCAAAGATAATTATGAACATAAATTAATTAAAGAAGCAAGTAATATTGAAGAAGAAGATTCATATTTAATGAAAAGTGTTAATAAAATACTTAAAATAGTAACTTTTTTAATAATACCAGTTGGAATTTTATTATTTACTTCCCAATATTTTTATAGTGGCCAATCATATAAAGAAGCAATCCTTAGCACAGTTGCAGGTATAATTGGAATGATACCAGAAGGATTAGTTCTTTTAACCAGTCTTGCTTTAACTGTTGGAGTAATAAAAATGGCAAGAAGAAAAGTTATTATTCAAAAATTAAGTGGGATAGAAATGTTATCTTGTGTTGATGTTCTTTGTCTAGATAAAACAGGTACTATCACTGATGGTTCTATGGAAGTAATAGATACTGTAAATTTAACTAATGACAATATAGAAGAAATAATGTTTAATATGATTCCTGATAAATTAGTAAATGCTACAGATATTGCAATATCCAAGAAGTTTACTAAAGGAAATATATATAACGTAAAAAAAGCAATTCCTTTTTCTAGTTACCGTAAATATAGTGCTAAAGTATTTGATCAAAATACATATATACTTGGGGCTTTAGAATATATAACTAAAGAAAATATTAGCAAATATGATAAATATTTATCTAAATATATTGAAAATGGATATCGAATTATTAGTTTGTGTAAAAGTAAAAAAGATATGGATAAAGATATCCCTAGTGATATAAAAGTAATTGCCTTTATTATTATTAAAGATAATGTTAGATTAAATGCTAAAGAAACTCTTAAATATTTTAAAGAACAAGAAGTAGACATAAAAATAATATCAGGAGATAATCCTAAAACTGTATCAAATATAATGAAAGGTTTAGACTTTGATAATTATGATAAATATATTGAAGGAAGTAATTTGCCAACAGATTATAAAGAATTAGTTAGTGTTATTAATAACTATACAATATTTGGAAGATGTACTCCTAAACAAAAACAATTAATTATAAAAGCCTTAAAAGAAAAAAGTACTGTAGGTATGATTGGAGACGGAGTAAACGATATATTAGCGTTGAAAGAATCAGATTGTGGTATAGCACTTGCTACAGGTATAAGTGCCGCAAGAAGCGTATCAGAAGTAGTGCTTACTACTGAAGATTTTTCCGTTCTTCCTAAAATAGTAGATGAAGGAAGAAGAGTAGTTAATAATATCGAAAGAGTTGCAAGTATGTTTTTAGTAAAAACAACTTATTCGTTTATCTTATCAATATTAGTAGTAATATTATCACATGAATATCCTTTTTATCCAATTCAATTATCTTTAATTGGTTCTATATGTGTAGGTGTTCCATCATTCTTTTTAGCACTTGAACCTAATTATAATAAAGTAACTGGTAACTTTATGGTAAAAGTATTTAGAAATGCTTTACCTAGTGGGATATGTGTGTTTATAAATATTTTCTTTTTAATTATGATAACTAATTTATTTAATATAAGTTATAATGATGTTAGAATAATAGTAGTATCTCTAACTGGATTTATTAATTTAAGACTATTATATAATATATGTAAGCCACTTAATTTACAAAGACAAATATTATTAGTGGGTTGTACAATAACATTTTTTGAATTATTAATATTGCTTCCTAGTTTGTTTTTAGTAAATAAATATAGTATAATAAACGTAATAATAATAATAATAATGAGTGTTGCAAATACTTATATAATATCATTTTTAGAAGATATATATGATAAATTATTTAAAAGAAGTAAATATGCAAAGCAAGTTTAAATGTTTATCTGTAATAATTATCAAAAAATAAAAGTTATTACTATCTACCGTAATAACTTTACAATTATTATCAAATAATGTATAATGTAATAGAGGTGATTACTATGTTATTAAGAGAAGACTATTTATCTAAAATAAGAGGATTTTATGATTCCGATTTAATAAAAATATTAGTAGGAATAAGAAGATGTGGTAAATCAGTTATTTTAAACCAAATAATTGAAGAACTAAAAGAAAAGAAAAAAATAGATGATGAACATGTAATATTTATTAATTTTGAATTCATTGAATTTGAAGAATTATTAGATTATAGAAAACTTAATAAATATGTAAAGGATAAAATTAAGGATGAAAAAATATACTATTTATTTTTAGATGAAATACAAAATGTTGATAATTTTGAAAAAGTAGTTAATTCACTTAGGGCTTCTATAAAAAATATAAGTATCTTTTTAACTGGATCAAATAGTAAAATGTTATCAGATGAATTATCATCAGTCTTATCAGGAAGATATGTTTTATTTAATATTAATCCATTATCTTATAAAGAATATGTTTTACTAATCAATAAAGATGGAAAAGATTTAGAGACTTTTTGGGATTATGCTAAATGGGGTGGACTTCCTAATAGATGTGAATTTATAAATGAGATAGATATAAAAAATTATCTTCATAGTGTATATGATTCAATTATTTTAAGAGATGTTGTAAAGAGACTTAATTTAAAAGATACAGTATTATTTGATATGATATTACAATATTTAATTGAAACTACTGGTCGTGAATTTTCTGCTGATAGTATTGTAAAATATTTAGATAAAGAAAATAAAAAAATATCAAATGAAACATTATATAACTATATTGATGCTTTATGTAAAGCATTAATATTAAAAAAAGTATATAGATATGATATTTCTGGTAAAGGTGTATTAAAGACATTAAATAAGTATTATGCTACTGATTTAGGAATAGCACAAATAAAAAATAATAATCCTGAATTTAAAAGTTATGTTGTTTTAGAAAATATAGTTTATAATGAATTAATAAATAGAAATTATGAAGTATATATAGGTAAAACGAAAAATGGCGAAATAGATTTTTTAGCTAAAAAAGATGGTAATATTAAATATATTCAAGTAACTTATGAAATGAAAGGTAATGATAATACTATTGAAAGAGAATTTGGAGCATTTAAGTCAATTGAAGATAATTATCCTAAATATATTATTTCTCTTGATAAAGTTGATTTATCACGAAATGGTATTATTCATTTAAATTTAATAGATTTCTTATTAAACAAAGATATACTATAAAAAATATAAGGAGTAAATATGCAAAGTAAGTTTAAATTAAGTTATATATGGGTAACAGGGATTTTTGTTATTTTATTAATAATATTACTTTTAGTAATAGAATATAAAGTAAAATATGAAGATAATACATTTTATAAATATTTATACTTTTATAAATGTAATAATAATTTTTGTACAACAGATGATATTAATAATATAAAAGATCAAAGTACATTATTATCAGTATATAAATATGATTATAATGCTAATATTCCAACTTACCAATATGTAATAGATAAATATATTATAATAAATGATAATGGTAATTATTTATATTATGATTATATAAATGGAGAAATAATTAATGATTATGAAGAATATCAAATTATAAAAGATAATGAAATAGTTAATTATATAATTATAAAAAATAATAATAAATATGGTATAATTGATATTGATAATAATATTAAATTGGATATAGATAATGACTATATTGAATATATAGAAGGTAATATTATAACTATAAAAGAAAATAAGTTAGATGTATTATCTACTAATTTAGAAAGTAAATTAGATAGTACTTTAGATATTAATTATAATAAAAATATAAATATTGCCTTTAAAAATAATATTATTGAAATAAATATAAATAATAATATATATGAATTTGATACTAATAGTAATAGTTTTAAATAGAATAAAGATGGTGGTTTTATGAAAGGAAAAGAACTAAAAGTAATAGATTTAGAAAAAAAGATAGATAAAGAAATACATACATTATATGTATATGCAGTGTTTAAAGATTTAAAATATGGAAATATTTATGCCATATATAAAGATAATAATGATATAACTAATGATGTATTACATTATGCTAGTACACATTTTAAAGGGGATACTTTAGTTCTTTTAAATGTTAAAGAAGTAAGTAAAGTAGAAGAAATGGTAAAAGAGTTTACTTGGAATATTTATAATGATAAAGAAAATACTAATTATGAAATGTTAGATATAAGTAGTCTTAATAAAGCAGAGATAATTTCTTCTAATACAATTACAGTAAAAGATGAAGTAATAAACACGTTAACAAAAAAATTAATACCTAAAAAGAAAGATGATCCATCTTTATTAAAACCTTTAATATCTTCTTCTACTAAAATATTAATAAGAGGTTTTTCTTTAGCGTTATTAGTAGTGGTTATCTTTTATTTTGTAAATAAAGATGAGTTATTTAAAGAAGAAACAATAACTGTTATTTGTAATAAAAATGATGTATTAGAAGATATAAATGCAAGTGAAGATAGAAATGATACTTTTATTTTTAATTCTGAAAAAAAATTATTAACAAGAACAGTGAATATTAAATATACATTTAATGATAGTAATTCTTATACGGAATACAAACAATTAGGGTTATATTATAAGTATGAACCATTAGTAAGTAGTTCAGAAATAGAATATGTAAATGATGATGTTAATAATACTTTTACTATTATTGAACATGCTAAAACAGAAACAGAATATTTTGAGCCTACTAATTACGATGAAGTATTAGAAAGAATGGCTTATTATACATATACATGTAATGTAGTAGAAGAAGATAAATAAATATTAAAGTGGTATATTGTATATGGTAAATTTATATTAAGAGGGTGAATTTGGTGAATAAAGAAGTAATAAAGACAGAAATTAATGTAGTTAATAATAAAATTGGAGTTATGCGAGTAGGGAATGTAGATTATATTTCTATAACTGATTTAGCAAAATATGCAAATGCTAATGATCCGTCTGGTGTTATTAGAAATTGGATGTCAAATAAAAATTCTTTTGCCTTTTATTCGTTATGGGAAGAACTAAATAATGAAAATTTTAATTCTGTGGAATCACGCAGAATTAAAATTGATGAAGCGCCATATAACAGATTTACTATGACACCAAATAGATGGAAAAAAGAATTTAATGCAATTGGTATTATACCAAGCAGTGGTAAATATAGTAAAGGAACATATGCACATCCTGATATTGCATTTGAATTTGCAAGTTGGCTTTCACCAGAATTTAAAATGTACCTGATAAAAGAATTTGAGAGATTAAAACAAAATGAGGCATATCAACAAAATTTAGAATGGCATGCTAATCGAATGTTAGCAAAAGCTAATTATTTAATACATACAGATGCTATAAAAAATAATATTATACCGAATTTAACAGAAAAGCAAAAGAATTTTGTATATGCTGAAGAAGCAGATGTATTAAATGTTGCATTGTTTGGAATGACTGCAAAAGAATGGAGAGATAATAATCCAATTCTTGCAGAAAAAGGAAATATTAGAGATTATACTGATATACTTCATTTATTAATTTTAAATAATCTTGAAAATATAAATGCACAATTAATTAAAAGTAAAATATCTCAAAAAGATAGATTAACTATATTAAATGAAACTGCTAAAGAACAAATAAAAATTTTAAAAAATAATAAAAATATAAAAGGACTTGAATCATTAGAAAATAATATTAATTATGATTCAAAGCAGATAGATTTTAGAGAGTGATAATTATGAATTTATATTTGTTTTATGGTAATAACAAAACTATTATTAATAATAAAATAAATAATATTGTAGATAAATATAATATTGTTGAAAATAATATTATTAAATACGATTTAGAAGATAATTTAGATAATATAATTGAAGAAGCTTCAATGATTAGTTTATTCGGGGACACTAAATTAATTATTATAAATACTACTTTTAAAGAAGAACTAGATATAGATAAATTAGAAGATTATTTAAAAAATTATAATACTAATAGTTATTTAGTATTTGTATCTAATGATAAAATAGATACTAGAAGAAAACTATATAAATTAATAACTAAATATGGAACTGTTGAAGATGTATCTAATGATAATAATTATATTAGATCTTATATAAAAGAATATATAAAAGATTATAAAATAGATATAAATTATTTTCTTAGTAAAGTAAATGATGATTTAGATAATATAAAAAATGAATTAGATAAATTAATGTTATATAAATTAGAAGATAAAAATATAACTAATAATGATATAGATGACTTGGTAATAAGTAATATTGAAGATGATATATTTGCTTTAACTGATAGTGTTATTAATAGAAATATAGATAGATCTTTAAAATTATATAATAAATTTATGGAAAAGAATTATGAACCAATATATATAATAGGATTATTAGGTAATCAATTTACTTTACTATATCAAGTAAAGAAATTATATAATATTGGTAAAAATAATAATGATATAGCAAGCATATTGAATGTTCACCCTTATAGAGTAAAATTAGCTATTCAAAATAGTTATTATTATACAGAAAGTGATTTAATTAAATATATATATAAATTAGCTAATTTAGATAAAGATATAAAAACAGGTAATATAGATAAAACTTTAGGACTTGAATTATTTTTAATAAATAAAGATATATAACTTGTAGAAAGTAATTATTTGTGTTAATATATTAATAGAGAATAGAAAGTAGGAATGTATATGAAAAAGATATTTACAAACAAAAAAGCAATAATTACAGTATTATCAATATTATTAGTATTATCAATAATGTTATCAACAACTTATGCATTATTTATGAAAGTAAATACATTAGATAATACCGAAAGTTATACTTCAGGAATACTTGATGTAACAGTAGAAGAAGGTACAGCTTTAACATTAAGTAATACTCTACCTATGACAGATGAAGAAGGTAGTGCATTAACACCGTATACTTTTAAAGTAACTAACACAGGTAATTTAACATATACATTTGATTTAAAATTATTGTCTACTACCACTAGTAATCAAATAAATCCTGCTTATATAAAAGTAAAATTAGATGATAATAGTCCTGTTACTTTATCTAGTTTAAGTAATGGATTAATAGCAAGTGATTTAACATTAAACCCTAGTGATTCAGTAACTATGTCAGTTAGAATATGGTTAAGTATAGATACACCAAATACAGAAATAGGGAAGAGTTTTAGTGCCAAGATAGTAACTGATGGGGTAGGAAGTGAGTATGTAACTGGGGCAGATTATATAGAATCATTACTCGCAAGTAATCCCACTACAATGAATAATGATGACCCTGATGGTAATGTAAGATATATGGGAGCAGATCCTAATAACTATGTATCATTTAATAATGAATTATGGAGAATAATCGGAGTATTTGATGTAAAGTCTAGTGAGAATGGTCAATTAGAAAAAAGACTTAAAATAATAAGAAATGAGTCGTTAGGTAAAATGGCATGGGATAGCGCTAATACAAATAACTGGACATCTGCTTCATTACAAACTTACTTGAATGGAGACTATTATAATAGTTTGGATTCTATATCTCAAAGCCTTATAGGAGACACTTATTGGAATCTAGGTGGAACCGCAACCTATGCAAGTTCATCTGATGGACTTGCTAGTCACTTTTATGGTTATGAAAGAGGAACAACAGTATATAGTGGCCGTCCGACATATTGGGTAGGTAAAATAGGATTAATGTATCTATCAGACTATGGATATGCCACAAGTGGTGGAACAATCACAAATAGAGCATCTTGTTTAGCAAAAGAATTATTTAGTTGGGATAGTTCCAGTTATAGTGATTGTAAAAATAATGATTATTTATATAATTCTAGTTTATACCAGTGGACCATTACTCCGCTCTCCAGTCTCTCGAATCTCGTCTTTTATGTGAACACGACAGGTGTCGTTTACAGCTTCAGCGCGAACAACTCCAACTACTCCGCTTCCCCAGTCCTTTATCTAGCATCAACAGTAGAAATTACTGGTGGAGATGGGACTTTTGGAAATCCGTTTACTTTAAATTAACAATAAACAAAAAAGAGGAATATAGAAGGCGTAAGTCTTCTATTCCTCATCCTAGGGAAACATTTATGTTTCTCTAGGTAAGCCTTGTGGAAAAGAAACCAATGTGCTTTTAAAGTACATTGGTTTTTAGAATTAGAAATTATTTTGTGATATCATATACATCTTTTCCATATAGTTTTTTAATAGCATTATCGTCTAAATTATAATGTTTTTTAATACATTCTCTTTTATACTTATTTAATGGTATAGGTTCATCTATTAAACCTGTAATATACATATCATCAACATTTAATATATAAGATAGTTTATATAATTCTCTTATATGTAATGCTTTTATCCCATTTTCAATGTTTGAGTAATGAGACAAACTATACCCTAGTATTCTAGCCATATCATTTCTCTTTATTCCTAATTCTATTCTTCTTTTTATTAAATTATTATACATGTTATCACATGGTTATTCTACATAAATTTAATAAATAAAAAATAAACTTATTCTATTAGAATAAATATATTTTATTTATATAAGTTAGACCATTATATAATTAATAATTTACATATTAAGCATTATATTAGATATGTAGATGATTTTATATTAATACATCATGACAAAGAGTATTTAAAATATGTATATAAAGTTATAGAAGATAAATTAGATAAAGAATATAAATTAAAGTTAAATAAAAAGAAGAGTATGATAGTTAATATAAAACATGGTTTTATATTTTTAGGTAGTAGGTATAGATTAATTAATAATAAAACTATAGTTAATATTACTAGTGATAAAAGAAAGAGAATAAAAAGAAATATTAAGAAAAAGGATTATTTATATAGTAATGGTTATATTAGTTATAAAAGTTATTATTCTAGTATTAATAGTTATAATAAAACTTAAAGTGAAAAAAGTACAAAATGTAAAATGAAAATAGTACAAAATGTAAAATAAACATTTACTTTTTTCAAAAAATATATTATAATGTCAATAGGAGATGATATAGTATGAAAAAGTATTTACCTAGAATTGTAGATAGTATTTTAAAAAATAAGTTAGAATATATGGGAGCTGTTGTAATAGAAGGGCCTAAATGGTGTGGAAAGTCAACTACTGCTAAACAGTTTAGTAAGAGCGTAATAGAGTTACAGGATCCAGATAAAAAAATTCAATACGATAATATTAGTGAAACTAAACCATCGTTATTTTTAGAAGGTGAAAAGCCAAGATTATTTGATGAATGGCAAATGTATCCTGTTATATGGGATTCTATTAGAACTGATGTTGACCGTACTGGGGAAAAAGGGCAATATATATTGACAGGATCAGCAAAACCAGTAGAAAATGGAATTATGCATACAGGAACTGGAAGAATTTCTAAATTACTTATGAGAACTATGTCATTATATGAATCAGGTGATTCTAATGGATTAGTTTCTTTAAAAGATATTATTGATGGTAAAGAAGTATCTGGTGTATCTAATCTTGAATTAGAAGATATTATAAATGTTATGGTAAGAGGTGGATGGCCGGAATCATTAAATATAAGTGGCGATAATAAATTTAAAGTATCTAAAGAATATGTTCAAAGTTTAATTAATGAAGAAATTAGAACAGTAGATGGTGTAGAAAGAGATAAAATAAAGATGGAGTCTTTATTAAAAAGCGTAAGTAGAAATGTTTCTACATCAACGAATAAAAAAACAATAATAAATGACATATCAACTATTTTTAAAGAAGAAATATCTAGACCAACAGTAGATGATTATTTAACTACATTAGAAAAACTGTTTGTATTAGAATATGTTCCTGCTACAAATTTAAATTTAAGATCATCAATACAATTAAGAACTAATCCTAAAATAGAATTAGTAGATCCTTCTATCGTAATTGCATCTTTGGGATTAAAGAAAGAAGATTTAATAAATGATTTAAATTTTACAGGATTTATATTTGAAAATATGTGTTATAGGGATTTAAAAATATATGCTGATTCTTTGGGGGCTGAATTATTTTATTATAGAGATAATAAAGATTTTGAAATAGATTTTATATTAAGATGTGAAGATGGTAAATGGGGAGCTGTTGAAGTAAAATTAGGTGCAAAGCAAGTGGAAGAAGCTGCTACAAATTTAAAAAAATTTAAAGAAAAAGTTGATGTTAAAAAAAGTGGTGAGCCTTCATTTTTACTTGTCTTAAGTGGGGCTGGATTATCGTATGTACGTGAAGATGGAGTATATGTTGTTTCAATAGGGAATTTAAAAAATTAGTTTAAAGGAATTTAAAATGTAGCAATAGTTTATTAGTTATAAAAGCTATTATTCTAGCATTAATAGTTATAATAAATATAAAATACATTTTACAAATTGACGTATAATAAGTTGTATGATAAAATTTATACGAGGAGTGGTGAAAATGATAAATAGACCGGAATATTTAGAAGAATTAATAAGTTTTAAAGATAAAGATTTAATAAAAGTGGTTACAGGAATAAGAAGATGTGGTAAATCAACTTTGTTTGATTTATATATAGAATATTTGTTGAAAAATGGTGTGGAAGATGATCAAATAATACGTATTAATTTAGAAGATGCTGACTATGATTTTATAGAAAATTATAAAGATTTATATAATTATATTAAAGAAAAATTAAATCCAAATAAAAAAAATTATGTTTTTTTAGATGAAGTTCAAAGAGTAGATGGTTTTGAAAAGGCATGCGATAGTTTATATATAAAGAAGAATGTAGATTTATATATAACTGGGTCTAATGCTTATTTATTATCGGGAGAACTTGCTACATTTTTATCAGGTAGATATGTAGAAATAAAAATGTTACCTTTATCATTTAAGGAATATATATCTTATGTTGGAGATAATGATTTGTCTAGGAAATATATAGATTATATAACTAAAAGTTCTTTTCCTTATACTTTGAGTTTGAACTCTACTAAAGATATAAAAACTTACCTAGAAGGTATATATACATCTATATTGGTTAAAGATATTAGTACAAGAAAAAATATAACTGATATGGGAATCTTTGATAGTGTAATAAAATATATGTTTGATATAGTAGGAAATGTATGTTCTAGTACAAATATTGCCAATACTTTAACTAGTGCTGGTAAAAAAATATCAGTTCCTACAGTAGAAAGTTATTTAAATGCTTTAGTAGATGCTTTCGTTTTATATAAAGTAAGTAGATATGATATAAAGGGAAAACAATATTTAACAAGCGGTGTTAAATATTATTTATCAGATATAGGACTTCGTTATTATTTACTTGGTAGTAAGAAAGCTGATGAAGGGCATATTCTTGAAAATATTGTTTATTTAGAATTAAAAAGAAGGGGATATGAAGTATATATAGGTAAAGTGGATGATAAGGAAGTAGACTTTATTTGTATAAATGAAAAGGGTACAGAATACTATCAAGTAGCATATACTGTAAGAGACGAAAAGACATTAAATAGAGAATTAAATAGTTTAGAGAGTATCAATGATCATAATCCTAAATATTTATTAACTATGGATAATACGCCATATACTTCTCATAATGGTATAAAACAAATAAATGTATTAGATTGGTTACTAGATAAATAAATATAAAAGTATTATAAGAAAAAGAGGTAGTTATGAAGATTTTTGAAAGAATTAAAGATTATAAGAAAGAGTATGTATATGATATATATATAAGAATTTGTTCTAAAATTAAAGAATATGATAATATAAGTAAAAATAAAATGATTAGGGAAATATATAAAGTATATGAAGACTATTATAATATAATAGATTTATGTACAGTAAGAGAACTTAAATTTTTAAAGCTATATTTTGATAATAATTTAGAATATAATAGTGATAAATATAAATGGGAAAAGAAATCTTTAAGAGAAAAATTTATTTTAGAGTTAGAATATCCTGATGATATAATTATATATGAAGAAATATATGATAATTTAAAGTTAGCAATTAATAATATTAATTGGAAAGAGGCTAAAGAAAAAGATCGTTTAAATGAATTTTTAGTTAGTTATTGTAAGATACAAGGAAATACTTTGTTATTACCATTAATTAATATAGGTAGTGCTATATTAAATGTTAAAGAAGAAAAAATATATAATCATATAATAAATAACAAATTATTTAATTATTATGTAGGAGTTCATACTAAAGAGTTTTATAATAAGGAAGTGCATGAAGTATATTATATTAGTTATTATAGTATATTAGAAGACTTAGATGAACAAAGAAGTATATATGGGAAGTCCGCTATTGGTAATATTGATTTAAGAGAATATAAATCTCTCTTTTATAATGACTTTAATATGACTAATAAAACTATTAAAAAGTTTTATGATGAACTAATAAAACTACCAATTATTCATTATAGCGTAATTGAAGAGATACAAATATATGTATTACTTAATTTAGATAGAAAAGATTTAAAGAATGCTATTAAAAGTATACCAATATTAAAAGATTATGATTTAAAAAAATTCTTTAAATTAATGGATCTGGCGATGGATGAAATGCAATCTGGTGCCTTAAATGGACTTTCTATTAATGAATTAAGAGAATTGGAATTAAAAGAGAAAAAAATAAAAGAAGAAATGAAATATGTCGAACAAGAAGATGCTCATTTAAGTAAAAAAGATGCTAATCTATTTTATAAATTATATTTTAGATTACTTCAGTATACTAATAATAAATATAAGATAAAACCTAAGTATAATATTATAAAACAGAAAAAAATTAATCCTTCTGATCTTACTGATATAGTTAATAAATTTTGGAAATATAAAGATATTTTAATTGAAGAATTTTGTAAAAATAATCCATATTTATTAACTAAAGAAGAATTAGATATAATTTATGAATTTAAAAAAGGAATTAGAGATAATTTTATAATAGTAACATTTACTAAAGAATATACGGCAATTATGAATATGAACAAAGTATATATGATTAAAGGCATTACTAGTAATATAGATGAAACAATTTCTTTTGAATCTTTACCAACTTTTGTAGAGACATCAATATTACCATTTAAAGATTATTTAATTTATGATGGATTATTCTTTAGTTATCCATTTAATTTTGGAACTGAATTCAGAAATACTGTTTATGGTGAATATAGTAGGGCAATTAAGTATTATCATTTATAGAATAATTGTTTTAAGAAGTATGAAAATTTGCTTCTTTTTTATATTTTTCAGACATGTCTGAAAAAATCTTGAAGTAGCTATTTAATAAAATGTATTTTCTAAAAATTGTTAAAGTTTAATAATATTGGAAAAAAAATTCCAATACTTAATTTTTAAACAAATTTAGTATATACTTTTATTAGAGGTGAAAATATGATAGAGAGAACTGAATATCTTGATGAATTAAAAAGATGGAAGGATAAAGATTTGATAAAAGTAGTAACTGGTATAAGAAGATGTGGTAAATCTACTTTATTTGAATTATTTATAAAATATTTAAAAAATGAAGGAATAAAAGATGATCATATAATATCAATTAATTTAGAATCACCAGACTATACTTTTGAAGGTTATAAAGAATTATATAATTATGTTAAAGAAAAAATAGTTGACAATGAAAAATATTACGTGTTTTTAGATGAAGTCCAAGTTGTAGATAGTTTTCAAAAAGCAGTGGATGGATTATATATAAAAAAGAATATAGATGTTTATATAACTGGCTCTAATGCTTATCTTTTATCTGGTGAACTTGCAACATTATTATCGGGTAGATATGTAGAAATAAAGATGTTGCCATTATCATTTAAAGAATATATAACAGCATTTGATGATAAAAATTATGTGCAATTATTTTTAAATTATATGAAGAATGGTGGAATGCCAGGAAATATAAGTATATTAAAAACTAATCCGAATGATATAGATAAATATTTCGATGGAATATTTTCTACAATAGTTTATAAAGACATAATGGCCAGAAATAATATAAATGATAAAATGTTACTTGAAAGTATATTAAAGTTTATATTTGATAGCATAGGAAGTCCTATATCAACAAAGAGAATAAGTGATACATTAACAAGTAAAGGTATGTTAACAAGTAATCATACTGTAGAAAATTACATAACAGCATTTTTAGAAAGCTTTTTAATATATAAAGCAGAAAGATTTGATGTTAAAAGGAAAAATTTATTAGTAAGAGATTATAAATATTATGTAGTAGATCCTGGATTAAGAAGTTATTTACTTGGGAAAAAAGCTGATAGTGATATGGGGCATATATTAGAAAATATTGTATATCTTGAATTACTTAGAAGGGGATATAAAGTATATGTTGGTAAAGTAGATGATTTAGAAGTTGATTTTGTAGCAGAAAATAGAGATGGATTAAAATATTATCAAGTTGCATTAACAGTAAGAGATGATAAGATTTTAGAAAGAGAATTGAAATCCCTACAAAAAACAGGGGATTATTATCCTAAAATATTGTTAACTTTGGATATGGATTTAGAGACTGATTATGATGGTATAAAAAAAATGAATGTAGTGGATTGGTTATTAGATAAAAATTAAGTAAAGAATATGTAAATAGATAATAATATAATTGTCTATTTCTTTTTTATATATTATAATTAATATGGTGGATAAGTATGAAGAAAAGAGTATTAGGAGCCATAATTGTTTTATTTGTTCTTATATTATCTTTAATAATGGGTAGCTATGCATTTAATTTACTTATGTGTTTATGTGCATTTTTATCATTTATTGAATTATTTAATATAAGATATGATAATAAAAAAGATATAATATTAATGAAAATATTTGGAATAATTAGTTTACTTCTTATATTATTTAATGGAATATTTTATAATATAAATAATTATAGTATATATATAATACCAATATTATTGATTACATTACCAATATTATTTTATAATGATAATAAAAAATATAATATTAATGATGCAATATATATATTGGGTATATGGTACTTTTTAAGTATTTCTTATGGAACTCTTATTAGAGTTAGTAGTTTAGATACATTAAAGGTAGTATATATATTTATAATAGCATTTATTACTGATACATATGCTTATATTGGTGGTAGACTTATTGGAAGACATAAGTTATGTGAAATATCTCCAAATAAGACAATAGAAGGATCAATTATTGGGGTAGTTATGGGAACTATAGTAGGTACTGTATATTACTTAAATGTAGTTGGAAGTGAACTTATATTTGTACTTCTTATGTCACTAGCTCTTAGCATAATGGGAGAAATAGGAGATCTTATGTTTAGTAGTATTAAAAGATATTTTAATAAGAAGGATTACTCTAATATAATACCAGGACATGGTGGAGTGTTAGATAGATTCGATAGTGTTATATTTATAGCGTTATTGTTCATATTATTTTTAGGATTTATTTAGGAGGGTTAAAATGATATCATTAATTTTATTTATATTTATATTAGGATTAATTATATTAATTCATGAATTTGGACATTTCTTATTTTCAAAATTATTTGGAGTATATGTTTATGAGTTTTCTATTGGAATGGGGAAAAGACTTTGGTTTAAGAAAAAAGGAGATACTGAATATTCAATTAGAGCTATTCCTTTAGGCGGTTATGTTTCTTTAGCAGGAGAAGAAATAGAAGATGATACTAAAGTTCCAAAAGATAAAAAATTAATGGCCAAACCTACTTGGCAGAGATTTTTAATTATGTTTGCAGGTGCTGGATTTAACTTTGTTCTTGCTTTAGTGTTGTTGTTTATAAGTGCTTTAATATTTGGAAGTGTTAGTACTAAACCAATTATAGGTACTGTAACAGAAGAATATCCAGCTTATGAAGCTGGTCTTCGTGAAGGAGATTTAATTTTAGAAATAAATGATGTTAAAGTTAAGTCTTGGGATGCTGCAATGTGGGAAATACAAATGAGTAAAGGAGCAGAATTAGAGTTTTATATAGAAGATGTAAATGGAAATACTAAAACTATTAATGTTACTCCGCTTAAAGAAGAAAATGAAGATGGAACAGTTACATATAAATATGGAATAGGAATGAATACAAAAAGAGATAGAGGATTAATTTCATCTGCAACTTATGCTTTCAATAAAACTGGATCAACTTTTAAGTTGATGGGAGAAACTATTAAGAGCTTATTTAGTGGAGAAGTAGGGGTTAATGAATTATCAGGCCCTGTTGGTATTTTTACAGTTGTTGACCAGCAAAAAGATGCTGGATTAGAAAATATAATATATTTAATAGCGTTTTTAAGTATTAACGTTGGTGTAATTAATTTATTGCCATTCCCAGCGTTTGATGGTGGTAGAATATTATTCTTAATAATTGAAAAAATTAAAGGAAGTCCTGTATCACCAAAAGTAGAAAATACAATTCATCAAATAGGTTTTTACTTATTAGTACTTCTTATATTATATGTAACATGTAATGATATATTTAGATTATTTCAATAAGATTCTTGTGAATATAGAATTCTTTACATAAAGTAAAATAAAAAATTAGTGAAAGCTAATTTTTTTAATGTCTATATTCTTGATTAATTTAACTAAATATAATATACTTATAATCCTGACTTTGACAGTTGTAAGAAAGCAAAATCTCTCAAACCCTTAAAATATAAGGGTTTAAAGAGATTTTTTTGCTTTAAAAAAATGCGTAATGTGATTAACTTTTTATAATGTCAAAAATTTTTTCAAAATCTTTGTAAGAA